>JAFEBB010000017.1 GCA_018266075.1 Deltaproteobacteria bacterium
CCGACGACGTCCGCCCACGGACCGACGACGTCCGCCCACGGACCGACGACGTCCGGGGCCGGACCGACGACGTCCGCCTATGGACCGACGACGTCCGCCCACGGACCGGTGACGTCCGCGAGCGGACCTACGACGTCCGGGGCCGGACCGACGACGTCCGGGGCCGGACCGACGAGGTCCGCGAGGGGACCGACGACGTCCGGGCATGTACCGACGACGTCCGCGTGTGGACCGACGACGTCCGGGGGCGGACCCGCAAGGTCCCTGGGCGGACCGACGACGTCCGGGCATGTACCGACGACATCCGCCTTCAGATCGCGGCGGGGAGCGGTTCCATAGATCGCTGACACCTGCAGCGGAGCTCGCTGTCAGGCGTGTCCGTGGCGCCAAGCTGCCTTCACTTCTTCGCCGGAGGTTTCTCCAGCAAGCGGCGCACGGTCTTCACGTCCACCTCGAGCCGCCTCGCTGTCGCCGAGAGATTTTCGTTGCAGAGGGCGTAGGCCCCGGCGGCGGCCGCCCGCATGATGTCGTCGAGCGTCGTCGGGCCGTTGTCCGGCTCGGCCGCGGCAGCCTGTGGCCGCGCGTTGCCCAGCTTGAGGTCCCCCACCTCGATCTTTCCCGTGGGCGGGGCGTGGATGAGGGAGCGCTCCACCACGTTGCGCAGCTCGCGGACGTTGCCGCGCCTCTCCGCGGCCATGAGGGTCGCGAGCGCCTCGCTGGTCCACTCTCTCGGCTCGTAGGGCATCTGCGCGGCCAGGGCGGGGACGAGCAGCGGAATGTCGAGGAACCGCTCCGAGAGCGACGGCACCCGGATGTCCACCACCTGCAGCCGGAAGTAGAGGTCCTCGCGGAACCTCCCCTCGTGCATGTCCTTGGCGAGGTTGCGGTGCGTGGCGGCGATGATTGCTCCAAGACCTTTCGTGATCCGAAACCTCGAGCACCAGGTGCGCGAACTCAAGCGACTGCTCGGCAAGAGGACGCTCGAGAACGAAATTCTGAAAGACGCGCTCGAGCTGACGCGCTCAAAAACAACTGCTCTCGCCCGGGACTCGCCGCGACGCGGAGGTACCCGGTGAAGCGCGTGGCTGAAGCGCTGGGCGTGTCGCGGTCGAATCTCGCGGAGAAGAAGCAGCGCAAGCCTCGCGGGCCGCACGCGAAGCCTGGTGACGCGGAGCTGCTTCTGCGCATTCGGGCCATCGTCGATGCGCGCGGGAGCTACGGCTATCGCCGCGTGACGGCGCTGCTCAACCGCGAAGGCAAGCCGCCTGTGAACTTCAAGCGCGTGTACCGCGTGAGCGTCGCCGTCCCCAGCACAGGAGAAGCCGCGAAGAAAGCGCCCCACGTCTTGGCGACTTGAGGCCGGCTTCAGCTTGCCCGGGAAAGACCCACGCCAAGCTGGTCGAGCCGGTGGCGGTGGCAGCGCATCGTGCCGGAGCACGCGCCCGCCCCAAAAAACTCGGGGCGCCAGCCTTTCGGCCGACGCCCCGCGGTTCTTCATCTGCTCTCGCTAACTAGCTGTTGCGACGGCGGCGGATGAGGGGCAGCAGCGCCATCAGCGCAAAGCCGATGTCGCTGGCGCCCGCGCTGCCGCAGCCGCCGCTCGACGCACCGCCGGTGGTGCTGCCCGTCGAACCGGCCGAGCCCGAGAGGTGCGAGCTGGTGCCGCCGCCGCTGTTGCCCGAGCCGTTGGTGCCCGAGCCCGAGCCGGTACTGGTGCCGCCGGTGGTGCCCGTGCCGTTCGTCGCGGTGCCACTGGCCGACGTGCCGGTGGTGGTGCCAGCGGTCGTGCCCGCAGTGAGGCCGGTGGTGGCGCTCGTGCCGTTGGTCTGGCCGGTGGTGGCGCCGCCGGTGGTGGTGCCGGTGGTGTTGGAGCCCGTGGTCGCGCCGTTGCCGCTGGTGAGGCCCGTGGTGCCGGTGGTGTTGGAGCCCGTGGTGCCGGCCGTGGTGCTGCCCGTGCTCGACGTGCCGCCGCCGCACTGCGAGGAGCACTGCGAGGTGCACGCGGTGCCGCAGATGCAGGTGCCGATCGCGTTGAGCTCGTTCACCGCGGTCTGGCCCGCCGTGGTCTCGCACGCCTGCGCCGCCTGCTGCGTGGTTGCCGTCGAGAGGCAGTTGTTGAGGGTGACGCACGCCTGGTCGTTCAAGCAGGCCTGGGTCTGGCTCGAGCAGGTGCCGCTCTCCGCCGACTGCTCACAGGTGGTGCACGGATCAGAGCCAGTGGTGCCGCTCGTGCCCGTGGTGCCAGCGGTCGTGGTGCCGCCCTGGCAGGTTCCGGAGCTCGGGTAGCAGTACATCGAGCCGTTGCCGAAAAGGTTCACGCAGGTCGAGTTCGGATCGCTGCAGGTGTTGCCCGAGTTGCACGCCAACGCGCAGTAGCCCGAGCTGGCGCCCTGGCTCTCCGCCGCGCACGCGCCGCCGGTGCCGCACTGGCTGTCGCTCGTGCAGACCGAGCACTCCCCGCCGCTGCCCGTGGTGCCGGTGGTGGTACCGGCGCTGGTGCCCGTCGTGGTGCCCGTGGTGGACGTGCCGCCGCCGCACTGGGTGGCGCACTCCGACGTGCACGCGGTGTTGCAGATGCAGCTCGCGTAGGCGTTGAGCTCGTTGACCGCCGTCTGGCCCGCGGTGGTCTCGCATTGCTGGGCGGCGGTCTGAGTCGTGGCGTTGACGAGGCAGTTGTTCAGGGTGACGCAGGCCTGGTCGGCCTGACACGCCTGGACCTGGCTCGAGCAGGCGCCGCTCTGCGCCGACGTCTGGCAAGTCGTGCACGGATCGGTGCCCGTGGTGCCCGTGCTGCCGGTCGTGGTGGTGGAGCCCGTGGTGGTGGAGCCGGTGGTGGTCGAGGTGCTGCTGCCGCCCAGGTACTGGGTGATGAAGCCGTTGGTGCCCATGGCCGAGGTCACGCGCACCGAGACGCCGTACTGCTGGCAGTTCTGGTCGCCGTAGGAGGTGACGGCGACCACCGTCTGCGAGCTCTGCGCCGCACCAGCTGGCAGAAGCGCCGGGCCGCCGGAGTCACCCGAGCACGGGCCGCCCACGCCATTGCCTTCGGTGTACTGGATGTACGTCGAGGTCACCTGCTGATCGACGGGCGCCGTGGCGTGGTAGCGCACGCTGTTGTTCTGGTTGGTCTCGGTGATGCCGTAGCCAACGTACTCCACGTTCACGCCCACCGAGAGGCCGTCGCTGCCCGAGGGCAGGGCGATCGTCGGCTGGCCTGAGGGCGCCGGAAAGGTGAGCATGCAGAAGTCGTGGTTCTGGTTGCCGGAGCTCGTGTACTGCGGGTCGAACTGCACCGAGCTCGCGTTGACCGCGAAGCCCTGCGAGGAGCTCGAGTTGTAGTCGTTGCCCTCGACCACGTAGAACGGCCGCGTGTCCGGGCTCCCCGTCTCACCACCGCAGCAGTGCGCCGCGGTGAGCACGTAACCCAAGCCGCCCGAGACCCGGACCACCGTGCCTGAACAGGCTGCGTCCAGGTTGTTGACGTTGTTGGTTGTGGAGAGCAACAGCGCCACCACGGCGGTGTGCGTGGTGTCGGTGGTGCCGTACACGATGCCCTGGCGATCGCGCGCCTGGCTGTTGAGGTGCGGGAGGTTCGTCGCCTGGCCGCAGGAGGTGAGGAGGATCGCGAGGACAGCGCTTCGCAGAGTGGTGATTCGATTCAGGGTCATCATGGCTCTCGTCTTGTGAGGTCGGCCCTCAAAACGGCGCGGTGGTTAGCACTGGCCACCATGTGGGACGCAATGCGCATGAGTAGGCAAACCGTCGCCCGCCCATCCAAGGTCCTTGGAGAGGTTTTGCCGCTCGGTCAAGTGCCGAGGTTCCTTTCGAATTTTGGCTTCAGCGAATCGCAACAGCGCGATCTTCGGCGCCCGGCCGGGTGCTTGCCACAATGGAAAGGTGGCGTGGCCGTTTCGCCGATCAGGTGATCGCCCGCCGTGGCGCACCGCATGCGCGATGCGTTCGACGAAGGAGCAGCGGACGCAGCGCGTGCACCTCGCGCGGCCGAGCCTCCTCGGGAAATGCGTGGCCAGTAGCTTGCTATGGGCAAGACGCAGAACACGAAAGGCCCACACCATGCCCCGCATGCTCGTCTGGATCGACCGCGCCCACGCCAAGCTCTTCTCCTTCGAAGGCCCCGAAGCCCAGAAGGAGGAGCTGCACTGGTCGCACAACGATCACCACACCCACCGCCGCGGAAACGAGGACAAGGAGTCGGCGAAGTTCTACGAGGAGGTGGCCCACCACGTCGCACGCGCGATGGAGGTGCTCATCGTCGGCCCGGGGATCGCCAAGCAGCACTTCGCGGCATTCCTCGAGCAGCACCACCCCGGCACGCGCCGGGCGGTGGTGGGCGTGGAGGCCATCGCGGCCGACCTCACCGACGGCGAGCTGCGCGACTACGGCCGCCGCTACTTCGACCGCATCGACAGGATGACCGGGACCGCGCCCCTCGCCTGAGGCGCCGCCACGAACGCCGCGCGCGCGAGGCGAGGCAAATTCCGAGCCGCGCGCCCGGCCCGTGGCTATCGTGTGCGCCGTCGCCGGAGGGGCGCATGACGGACCCGCTGTTCTGGCACCGGGTGCAGTTCGGCTTCACGGTCACCTACCACTACCTGTTTCCCCAGCTCACCATGGGGCTGGCGCCGCTCATCGTCTACTTCCAGGCGATGGCCCTGCGCCGCAACGATGACCGCTACCGCCGCGCCGCCCGGTTCTGGGCGCGCATCTTCGCGGTGAACTTCGCGGTGGGCGTGGTCACCGGCATCCCCATGGAGTTCCAGTTCGGCACCAACTGGGCGCGCTTCAGCGCGTTCTCGGGCGGCGTCATCGGCCAGACGCTGGCCATGGAGGGCATGTTCGCCTTCTTCCTGGAGTCGAGCGTGCTCGGGCTCTTCCTCTACGGAGAAGAGCGGCTGGGACCGAAGCTGCACCTCGCGAGCGCGGTCTTGCTGGCGCTGGGGGCGTGGCTCTCCGGCTACTTCATCATCGCCACCAACGCCTTCATGCAGCACCCCGTGGGCCACGTGGTCGGCCCCGACGGCACGCTCCAGCTCGGCAGCTTCTGGGCCTTCGTGCTCAACCCCTGGGCGTTCTGGCAGTACGCGCACAACATGAGCGCGGCGATGATCACCGGCAGCTTCGTGGTCGCGGCGGTGGGCGCGCTCTATGCGCTCCAGGGCCTCCACCCGGAGCAGGCGGCGCTCTACCTGCGCACCGGCGTGGTGGTGGGGTTGGCCTTCAGCGTGCTCCAGCTCTTCCCCACCGGCGATCGCCACGGAAAGATGGTGGCCCAGCTGCAGCCCACCGCGCTCGCGGCCATGGAGGGCGCCTTCCACGGCGGGCCGCACGTGGGGCTGGCGATCATCGGCCAGCCCGACGTGGAGCATGATCGGCTGGAGAACGCCATCGAGGTGCCGGGGATCCTCAGCTTCCTCGCCTACGGCACGTTCGGCCAGGACATCCGCGGGCTGGAGGAGTTTCCCCGCGACCAGTGGCCCGACAACATCGAGGTGCTCTACTACGCGTACCACGTGATGGCCGGCCTGGGGACGCTCTTCATCGCCCTCATGGCCTGGGCCACCTTCAAGCTCTGGCGCGGCACCCTGCTCGCCTCGCGCGCGACGCTGTGGATGCTCCTGCTCGCCGTGCCCTTCCCGTACATCGCCACCACCGCGGGCTGGACCACCGCCGAGCTCGGCCGGCAGCCGTGGCTGGTCTACGGCATCCTGCGCACGGTGGCCGGGACCTCGCCGCGCGTGTCCGCCGGGGACACGGTCTTCACCCTGCTCGGCTTCTGCGGGCTCTACCTGGTGCTGGGCCTGCTCTTCCTCTTCCTCGTGGCGCGCGAGCTCTCCCGCGGACCGGGCGCGCCGGTGGCCGAGCAGGAGCCGCGGGCCGCGCTGGGGGAGGCCCGCTGATGGGCACGCTCTGGTACGGCATCGTCGCGTC
This sequence comes from Deltaproteobacteria bacterium, assembly GCA_018266075.1. GTDB lineage: Bacteria > Myxococcota > Myxococcia > Myxococcales > SZAS-1 > SZAS-1. The sequence continues at coordinate 5,950 of JAFEBB010000017.1, forward strand.
GATGATCGGCGTGTACGTGGTGCTCGACGGCTTCGACCTCGGCGCGGGCGTGCTCCACCGCTTCATCGCCCAGACTGAGTCCGAGCGCCGCCAGGTGCTCGCTGCGTTCGGCCCCTATTGGGATGGAAACGAGGTGTGGCTCCTCGCCGCGGGCGGCACGCTCTTCTTTGCCTTCCCTCGCGCGTATGCGGTGGGCTTCTCCGGCTTCTACCTGCCGCTGATGCTGGTGCTCTGGCTGCTGGTGCTGCGCGGCGTCTCCATCGAGTTCCGCAGCCACCACGAGAGCGCGCTCTGGACCCTCTTCTGGGACTCCACGCTCAGCCTCTCGAGCGGGCTGCTGGCGGTGGTGTTCGGCGCCGCGCTGGGCAACATCATCCGCGGCGTGCCCATCGACGCCAGCGGCTACTTCTCGATGGGGTTCTTCGAGCTTCACGGCCCCGGCGTGCTCGACGGCTACACGGTGTTGGTGGGCGCGTTCACCCTGGTGCTGCTCACCACGCACGGCGCGCTCTTCCTGAGCTGGAAGACCGAGGGCCCGGTGCAGACGCGCGCGCGCAAGGTGGCCCGCGTGGCTGGCGGGCTCGCCTTGGCGCTGCTGGTGGTGGCGACGGTAGCCAGCCACCTCGTTCAGCCCGCGCTGTTCGCGGTGATGGGCAGCCGGCCCCTGGCCTGCGTGCTCGCGGGCGTCGCGGCCCTGGGCATCGCCGCGGCCGTGGTGGGCATCGTGCGCGGCCGCGACCTGCTCGCCTTCCTGGGCTCGAGCGCAACCATCGTGGGGATCCTCGCCGCCACCGCGGCGCTGCGCTACCCCATCCTGCTGCCCTCGACGATCGATCCGAGCCAGAGCATCGCCGTGCACAACGCCGCCGCCGGCGAGGCGGGGCTCGCGGCGGGGCTCTGGTGGTGGCCCATCGGCCTGGTGCTCGCCTGCGCGTACTTCACCTTTCTGTTTCATCGCTTCCGCGGCAAGGCGCGCGGAGGCCACTGATCACTTCTGCGGCGGCAGGTAGCTCGCGTGGCAGGCCAGGCAGCTCGAGGTGAGCTTGCCGAAGGCGTCGCCGAGGGCTTGCGGGGCGCGCTTCTGGGCCGCGGCCGAGACGTTGCGCGCGTTCTGCTGCATCGCCGCCTGCAGATCGAAGAACGGCTGCGGGATGCGGCTGTTCACCGAGTCCAGGCCAGCCTTCTCGGGGCGCGCCCAGGTCGGCTGCGCGACGAGCTCGTCGGCGGCGGCGGCGGCCTTGTCGTACTGCAGCCGGAGCACCGCCTGGAAGAGCTCGCTGGTGGCGTGGACGTGCTCGTCCATGCCCTGGTGGATCAGCTTGCGCGCCAGGGGCGAGAGGGGATCCGCGGCCGGCGCCGCCGAGCGGGCGACGCCGACCCCGAACACGATCGCGCCGCAGAGTGCGGCGACGAGAGCGCGACTCACGCCTGCGGACCCTTCTGGTACTTGACCGCCGCCATGAAGCGCTTGAACCCGACCAGCAGCTCGTTCAGCGCGCCCACGGTGACGTGACCGGCCTTCTGCGCGTCGCGGACGAGCGAGTCGAACTGCGGCTCGATGCGGCTCCAGGCTTCCTTCGCTTCGAGGCCACCGAGGTGGGCCTGGACGCGGAGCTCGTCGCGGAGGGTCTTGAAGGCTTCGAGCTGCTCGCGGAGGAGATCGTTGTTCGACTTCGGGGTGGGCTGCGTGGCCATGTGTGGCTCCTTGTGAACGACGTGACGCGAAGGGAATGAGCAAGCAGCGTGCCTTGCGTACGTCCGCGGAATCCGGCGGCGCCCGACGCACGGTCTGCACCTTCGCCCCTCGACGCCTCCGCATCGCGCAAGGCATGCGCCGCCCAAGCGAAGCGACGCCCGGATCGCGGTCGGCAAGGCAGTTGCACTGCTGCCCCTCCGAAAGGACGTGCATCGTGCGACTCGCCTCCCTCCTCCTTCTTCCTCTCGCCTTGAGCTGCGCCGCCCCGCTCGCGACGACGGCCGTGGCCGTCGGCGCCGCCTCCTACGAGCGCGAGCACGGCCGCTGCGTCGCCGCGTGCACTCCCGGGCACCAGTGCAACGCCGCCACCGGCCTCTGCGACCCCATCCCCTGCGCCAAGGGCTGCCCCGCGGGCCAGGCCTGCGTGCAAGGCCTCCGTGCTCCGCGCTGCGAGCCCACGGGCGCGCTCACCATCGAGAAGTCCACCAACACCCCCAACGCACCTGAAGGAGCTGCCCCGTGATTTCCAAGATCGTGGTCGGCGTCGATGGTTCGGATGGCGCGATGCAGGCGGCGCGGATGGCCGTGGAGATCGCCACCAAGTTCGAAGCGAAGGTCCTTCTCCAGTACGTCATTCCGCCCGTGACCCTGGCGCCCGAGCTGAACGGCGCGGAAGTCGGCATTGACGAGAGCAACCGGCGCGCGGCCGAAGCAGTGGTGGCCGAGCTGAAGAAGGCGCTGCAGAAGCCCGCACTCGCGATCGACACCGCCGTCGCCTTCGGCCCTGTGGCCGAGACGCTCGCCGACACCGCCGCCGCGCAGAACGCGAACCTGCTCGTGGTGGGCAGCCGCGGGCGAGGCGTCGTGGCCCGCGTGCTCCTCGGCAGCGTCGCCGATCGGCTGGGCCACATCTGCAACCGTCCGCTGCTCATCGTCCACGGCGCGAAGGCGCCCTAGATCCCACAACCGGAGAACGCCATGACCCAGCACGAAGCCCTCGCCCACGAAGCCTTCAAGAAGCTCATCGCCCGCCGCCGCGCGCTTTTGCGTCTGGTGCCCGAGCTCGCGCAACAGGAACAGGCCGAGCGCGAGTCCGCGCCGAACGATTGGATCGACCGCGCGGTGTCCGTGGAGACCGAAACCCTCCTGAAGAAGCTGGCCGACACCGAGCGCAAGGAGCTCACCGAGATCGACGCGGCGCTGGAGCGCATCGCCAACCACCAGTTCGGGGTCTGCGAGGGCTGCGGTCGCAGCATTCCCAAGCGGCGCCTGGAGGCCTTGCCCGAGGCGCGCACCTGCGTGGCCTGCGGCGAGGAGCGCGAGCGCGTCGCGGGCTGATCGCGAGCGGGTGGGAAAGAGCCGGCGTCGGATCCGAGTGGATCCGGCGCCGGTCGCATTTTCAGCGCCCTCGATGAGGGCCATGCAGCTTCTGCGTGTGCCCTGCCCCCACGTCCCTTGGAGCGCGCGCGGCACCGAATCTGCAATCCATCCGCACATGACCACGACCACGCCCAAGAGCCTCCGAATGGAGAGCCGCCGCGCCGAGAGCGCCGCGCTCGATCGCCTCTTTGCCCAGGCCGGCCGCGCGCCCGCGCTCGAGCACGAGGAACAGCTCGACCTCGCCCGGCTCCATCGCCACGGCGACGCCGCTGCAGGCCAGGCGCTCGTGGTCGCGAATCTCCGCCTAGTGGTGAGCCTGGTGAACCGCCTGGGCGCGCGCATGCCCGGGCACAAGCTCGACCTGGTGCAAGAGGGCACCGAGGGCCTGCTCCGCGCGCTGCGCCACTTCGATCCCGATCGCGGCGTGGCCTTCAGCACCTACGCCGGCTGGTGGATCCGCGCGCACATCTTCCGCTACCTGCTCCTCAACTGGCGCCTGGTGCGCGTGGGAACGACGCGCGAGCACCGGCAGATCTTCTTCAACCTCGCGCGCGAGAAGCAGCGCCTCGAGAACCGCGGCGAAGTCGCCGACGCGCCCCGGCTCGCGCGCGCGCTGGGCACCACGCCCGAGCTGGTCGAGGACCTGGGGCGGCACCTCGCCCAGTCGGAGGCCAGTGAGGAGGTCGCCCTGGCGCTCTCCGCCGACGCGGAGGCGCAGCCCGACGCAATCCTGGAGCACCGCGAGATCCACGACGCGCTCGAGAAGCTCCTGGGAGAGTTCGAGGCAGAGCTGCCCGCGCGCGAGCGCAAGGTCGTCGGTCTGCGCTGGCGCGGCGAGGAGCCGACCACGTTGCGCGCCTGCGGAAAGAAGCTGGGCGTGAGCGGCGAGCGGGTGCGCCAGCTCGAGGCCGGCTTGCTGCAGCGCTTCACCCGGCGTGCGCGCGCCAAGCTCGCGCCCGCGCTCCTGTCCGCATGAAAGCCGCGAGGCCCGCCATGATGCTCACCTGCGAAGAGGTGATGAAGAAGCCGCTGGTCACCGTCACCGAGAAGGACGACCTCGGCCTGGCCGTCGCGCTCCTGCAACACCACGGCTTTCGCCACCTGCCCGTGCTCCGCGAGCGCCGCCTGGTGGGGCTGCTCACCCAGACCGACCTCTGGCGCGCGAAGCACGACCTGGGCGCTGCGTCCATCACGCCGGTCTGCGACGCCATGGTCACGACCGTGAAGACCGTGCGCCGCCGCACGCCGGTGCGCCACGCAGCGCGGCTGATGATGGCCAACCACGTCTCCTGCCTGCCGGTGGTCGAGGAGGACGGCACCCTGGTGGGCCTGCTCACGGCGTCCGACCTGGTGGAGCTCGCCGCCGAGCTGGCCGAAGAGCTCGACCGCGAAGACATCGAGATCTGCCGCGGCTGAGCGCCGAAGGAGCGAACCATGAACGTCCGACTTGCGCTGCTGTCCCCGCTGCTGCTGATGGCCCACGCCGCGCCGGTGAGGTCCGGAACGCCCGCCGAGCTGCGCGATCTCGTGCCCGCCGTGGACGCGAGCCCCGACGAGCTCTCGAGCGCCGCGCACGAGCTCCAGACCGCCGAGCTCCGCGCCGCCGTGCTGCGACAGCGGGTGATCCAGGAGGAGCTGGACACCGTCGATCGCCTCCAGGAGGTGCTCGACCAGGACAAGTCGATCGAGGTCATGCCGCACGAGGTGGTGCGCCTCCGCGCGGAGCGCTCGCTGCTCACCAGCGCCGAGGAGGTCGCGGGGGATGCGGTGCTCGGGCTGCGCACCCGCTTCGGCGCCGACGCCATCGATGCGGCCGAGAAGCCCTGGAGCCGTCGCCGCGACCTGAACGTGCCTGGCCTGCTCGAGTCGGCGGAGCGTCGGGCCGCGCCAGGCGCCCGGGACAGCGTGCGCGCGCGCGTGGAGGCCGAGGTGGCCCGCGTGGCCCGCGCCGAGCACCGCCTGGATGACCTCGGCGAGTCCGTGCTGCCCGATGTCTCCGAGGCGCTCACCGCCGCGCTGGTCGACCTGTCCGACGGCGGGAGCATGCTGGACGTCCTCGAGGCGCTGGGGCAGACGGCGCGCGTGCGCGGCGAGCTCGTGGATCAGGCCCTCGACCGCGAGGTGGCGCTGGTCCGGCTCGAGCTGCTCACCGGCCAGGTGCTCACGGGGGCGCCCGAGCCCCGGCGCTTCACGCCGGCGACGCAGGTGGGCAGCCTTCCGTAGGACGCCATGGGCTTCTCGTTCCACGCGGTCGCGACCGACTACGACGGCACCCTCACCCAGGGCGGCCGGCCGACCGACGCGGTGCTCGCCGCGCTCGCGCGCACGCGCGCCGCAGGGCGCCGGGTGGTCCTGGTGACCGGGCGCATCCTCGCCGAGCTGCAGCGCGACTTTCCCGACGTGGAGCAGCACTTCGACGCGCTCGTGCTCGAGAACGGCGCGGTGGTGAGGAGCGCGCTCGGGCATCGGCGCGTGGTTCTCGGCGTGTCCGAGGCGCTCGACGCGGCGCTGCGCGACGCCGGCATCGCCTTTCGACGCGGCGAGGCCATCCTCGCGACCCAGGCCGACGCGGCCGGCATCGCGCTGGGGGCCATCGCCAAGCTGGGGCTCGATGCGCAGCTCGTTCGAAATCGAAGCGAGCTGATGATCACGCCCTCGGGCGTCTCCAAGGGCACCGGGGTGCGCGAGGCCCTGGGGGATCTCGGCGTCTCCGTGCACTGCGCGGTGGCCGTGGGCGACGCCGAGAACGACCACGCGCTCCTCGACGCCTGCGAGCTCGGCGTGGCCGTGGGCAACGCCGTGGACGCGCTCAAGGCTCGCGCCGACGTGGTGCTCGCCAAGCCCGCGGGCGAAGGGGTGATGGAGCTGCTCGAGGGGCCGATCTTGTCCGGCGCGTCGACGCTGAGGCCGCGGCGCTGGCAGGTGGAGCTCGGCCTGGGCCTCGACGGCGCACCGGTGCACATCCCCGGCTCGGGCGCGAACCTGCTCGTGGCCGGCGAGAGCGGCTGCGGCAAGAGCTACATGGCCGGGCTCATCACCGAGCGGCTCATCGGGCTGGGCTACTCGGCGTGCGTGATCGACCCCGAGGGCGACTACGAGGCGCTCGGTCATCTGCGCGGCGTGATGGTCGTCGGCGGCGACTCACCCCTGCCGACCCCCGGCCAGCTCCCGGCCGCGCTCCGGCATCGGTTCGGCTCGCTGGTGGTCGACCTGTCGCACCTGCCGCCGGAGTCGCGCGCGGGCTACGTGAACGATGCGCTCGCCGAGCTCCAGCGGCTGCGCGAGGCCACCGGCTCGCCGCACTGGATCGTGGTCGACGAGGCGCACGTGCCCTTCGGCGAGGGCGCGCCCACGGACCCCGACCTCGATCTCGATGAGAAGGGCCTGTGCCTCGTCACCTACCTGCCCGAGCGGCTCAAGCCGCACGTGCTCTCGGAGATGGATCTCTTCCTCTTCCCGCTGCCCAAGTCGGGGCGCGCGCGGCCGGGGCTGCTCGCGCCCGCGGGCGTGGACGTGGCGCCGCTGGTGACGCCGGGCCGCTCGGCGGTCCTGGTCGATGGGCGGGGAAGCCCACCGCGCACCTTCCACATCGCCGCGCGGCACAGCGTGCACGTGCGCCACTGGCACAAGTACATGCACGCGCAGCTCCCGGTGCACCTGCACTTCCTCTTCCGCGCGCCCGACAATGCCGTGCTCTGCGCCGCGGGAAACGTGAGCGAGCTCCACCACGACCTGCTCGGTGTGCCGGGCGCGTCGGTGGCCCACCACGCGGCGCAGGGCGACTTCTCGCGCTGGGCCGCGGGCTCGCTGCAGGATCGCGATCTCGCGGACGCGCTCGCGAAGGCCGAGCGCTCGCTCGGTCAGGGCACCGAGGCGGTGCGGCACGGGCTGCTCGAGGCCATCGAGCGGCGCTACCTCGAGGCCGGGCCGGCCGCCGCGCCCCGACCGATGGCGCGCTGAGCTTGCGCCACCCGCGCGCGCAACGCCCCGCGCGGACGTGGAAAACGCAAAGCGTGCGTCGAAATGCGCCCATTGGCCAGGCCTGGACTTTGCTCCCAAGGCCCGCGCCAGGAGGTTTGATGGACGCCGTCGCAACGCCCACTCCCGCAGTCCCCAATGTGCCCGTCACCCAGCAGCCGGTGGGCACCAACCCCTTCACCGCCCGCTACTGGGTGGGCCAGATGGATCTGCGCGGCATCGCGCTCTTCCGCATCGGGCTGGGGCTCTTCCTCATCTTCGACCTGCTCGACTTCGCGCCCGACCTGCGCGCCTGGTTCAGCAACGAAGGCGTGCTGCCGCTCTCGCCGTTCCTCGGCCAGTGGGCGCGCAGCACCCGCTTCGTGCTGATGGACGCGTTCTCCACGCCGCTGCTCGTCTGGGTGTACTGGGCGATCGCGCTGGCGGTGTCGATCGCCGTGGTCCTCGGCTACCGCACGCGCCTCGCGAGCGTCCTCGCGTTCGTGCTCTTCGCGGGCTTTCAGGAGCGGTTGCCGCCGCTCTTCGACGGCTCGGACACCGTGCTCCGCCTGATGCTCTTCTGGCACATGCTCACCGCGAGCGGGAACGTGTGGAGCCTGGACGCGCTGCGCGCCGAGAAGGCCGGCCGGCCGCTCTCGCGCACCGGGATGGCGCTGCCCGTCCGCATGACCGGCGTGCAGATCGGCTGGATCTACTTCTGCTCGGTCTTCTGGAAGATGGGCGGCTGGAAGTGGCACGACGGCACCGCGGTGCACTACGGCCTGCACCTCTCGCACGTGTTCGCCCGCCCCTGGGCCGCCGCCCTCGCCGACGTGCTCCCGGTGGTGCAGTTCATCACCTACTTCACGCTGGTGCTGGAGGCGTCGTTCCTCTTCCTCACCCACTTCCCGTACAAGCCGCGGCTCTTCAAGGCCATCGCGCTGCTCGCGGGCGTGGCGCTGCACGGCGGCATCTTCCTCACCATCAACGTGGGCCACTTCTCGTTCTTGATGCCGCTCTGCTACGTGGCGATGTTCGAGGGCGACTGGGCGCAGTGGGTGGTGGACCACGCGTCGCGACTGCTGAAGCTGGACAGCTGGCGTGCGCGCTTCGAAGCCTGGGCGAGCACCATCCCGGCGCCGCGCGAGACCAGGCCGGGGTGGCCTCGCGCGCGCGCCTGGGGTTGGACAGCCGCCGGCGTCTGGTACGTGCTGGTGTGCTGGTACTCGATGCCCAAGACCGTGGTGCCCGCGCAGCCGCACGCGGTGGAGACCGCGATTCAGTACGCGTCGATGTGGAGCAGCTGGGACATGTTCGCGCCCAACCCGCTCTCGACCGACTACCACCTCTCCGCGCCCGCAGTGTTCGAGGACGGCTCGACCACGGACCTGCTCGGCGAGGGCGGCGACCAGCGCGGCTTCTTCTTCACCCGCTGGTGGAAGTACATGGAGAACGTGACCGGCGGCGGCGAGCTCTTGCCGCTGGAGTGGGGCCGGTACATGTGCCGCGAGCACAACCAGAACCTCAAGCCCGGCCAGCCGCGGCTGTACACGTTCACGCTCTACAAGGACAACATCGACATCCCCAAGATCGGCGAGCCGTGGCCGGCCGTGCAGCGTCAGAGCGTGTGGAACCACCGCTGCTTCGACTTGCCCGGCAACAAGCCCGGACCGAGCCTCCCGGTCGCCATGAACCAGGCGCCGAAGCGATTGCCGTAACCGTTTGGTTAAGACGGCTGCTCGATGGCCACCCGGTTCCGGCCGCTGCGCTTGGCCTCGTAGAGCGCAGCGTCGGCGGCGGGCATGAGCGCATCCGGCGAGCGGTGCAGCGTGGCCACGCCGAACGACGCGGTCACCGGGACGAGGCCCGAGGCCACCGACACCGGCGTCTTCTCCAGCAGCGCGCGCGCTCGTTCGGCGACGCTGGCAGCCTCCGTCGCGTCCGCGCCCGGGCAGAGGATGGCGAACTCCTCGCCGCCCACCCGGGCCACGACGTCGATGGCGCGCACCGCACCAGCGAGCTGCTTGGCCGCGTGCGCGAGCACCAGGTCGCCCACCGCGTGGCCATGCGTGTCGTTCACGCGCTTGAAGTGATCGAGGTCCACCATCACCAGCGAGAGCGGCTCGCCGGTTCGCGTGGTGCGCGTCGACTCGCGGACCAACGCCTCGCGGAACGCGCGCACGTTCGGAAGCTGGGTGAGCGCATCGGTGCGGCTGAGCGCGTCGAGCTTGTCGTTCTGCGCCGCCAGTCGATCCGACAGCCGCCCCAACACGAGCCCGAAGACCGCAAACGCCAGCGCGGTCCCCATGGCCAGGTAGAGGTAGAGCCCGGGTTGCGCCGAGAGCGCCTGGACCGGGTGGGCGACATCTCCCGACAGGAGCAGCCAGCCCAGGGGCGAACCCAGCGCAACCGCCATTCCGACGAGGAGATACACGAGCGAGCGGCGCATGACCGTCTTTGAGCACGAGTCGTGCCGAGCCGTCGACATCGCCCGGCGCGCAACGCCTGCACCCGTCCACCGCCGCCGCGCATGGTCCGGTCGTTGCAGCCGCGAGGGGCATGAACATCCTCACGGTCAACGTCGGCAGCGGGTCGGTGCGGCTCTGTGCCCACGGCGGAGAGTCGGAGCGCTTCCGGCTCCGGGCGGCCACCCACCTGGGCATTGATGCGCCCCAGGAGCCCTCGGCCGCGCTCGCGCAGTTCCTCTCCTGGCATGGGCTGCCCCCGCCCGACGCCGTCGTCCATCGCGTGGTCCACGGCGGCGCCGAGATCCGCGGGCCATGCCTGCTCGACGGGCGCGCCGAGCAGGCCCTGGAGGCGCTGGCTCCGCTGGCGCCGCTCTACGTTCCGCGCGCGCTGGCGTGGCTCCGGGCGACGCGCGCGCTGCCGGGCTCGCCGCCGTGCTACGCCGTGCCCGACACGGGCTTCTTCGCCGACCTTCCGCTCGAGGCCAGCACGTACCCGCTCCCGCGCGAGCTCACCGAGCGCCTGGGACTCCGGCGCTACGGCTTCCACGGCCTGGCGCACCGCTCGATGTTGCGCAGCTTCCAGACCTTGCGACCCGAGCTGCCCAGGGGCGGCAAGTTGGTGACCCTGCAGCTCGGCGCGGGCAGCTCGGCCGCGGCGATCCAGGACGGCAAGCCGGTGGACACGTCGATGGGCTTCTCGCCGCTCGAGGGCCTGGTGATGGCCACCCGCGCGGGCGACCTCGACCCGGGCGTGGTGCTGCACCTGATCCGCCGCGGAGGCATGGACGCGGAGGCCGTCGAGCGCATGCTCTCGAACGAGTCGGGCCTGCTCGGCCTCAGCGGGCTCTCGGGCGACGTGCGCACCCTCCGAGCGACGCAGACGGCCGCCGCGCAGCTCGCCCTCGACGTCTACACCCGCCGGGCGCGCAAGTACCTGGGCGGCTACCTGGCGCTGCTGGGTGGCGCCGACGGCATCGTCCTCGGCGGCGGCGTGGCCGAGCACGACCCGGATACGCGCTCGGCCATCCTGGGGGGCCTGGAGCCGCTCGGCATCGCGTTCGACGCCGAGGCCAACCGCGACGGCCGCGGCCGGCCCCTGCGCCTCTCCACGCCCGACAGCCGCACGCAGGTCTGGCTGGTGGCCGTGGACGAGGCCATGGAGATGCTCCTCGAGGCCGCTCCCCTGCTTTCCGACTGAGTTGCGGGAAGCTCCACTTCGACGCAAAGCTTGCATCCCCAGCGCCTTCCACCCCTCCGGACGCACGCTTTGCACCCCGGAAGGCCGAAAAAGGCTGGCGCAGGACTTGCGAAGTGGGCGGACATGAACCGAGACCGAATCCTGATCGTCGACGATGAAGTGAACGCCCGCAGCGCGCTCAAGTCGCTGCTCACCGATGAGGGCTACGAGGTCCTCGAGGCCGGCGACGGCCAGGAGGGCCTGGAGAAGCTGGCCGAGTTCGGGCCCGCCGCCGTGCTCACCGACGTGAAGATGCCGCGCATGGACGGCATCACCTTCCTCAAGGAAGCGCGCGCCAAGGGCTCCGACGCCGTCTTCGTGGTGATGACCGCCTTCGCCAGCATCGAGGCCGCGGTCGACGCCATGCGTGCCGGCGCCGAGAACTACCTGGTCAAGCCGCTCAACGTGGACGCGGCGGTGCTCACCCTTCAGCGCGCGCTGGAGAAGCGCAAGCTGGTGCTCGAGTCGCAGGGGCTCCGCGAGCGCATCCGGGAGCGGTTCAAGTTCGCCAACATCATCGGCGAGTCGCCCGCGCTGCAGAGCGTGTTCGCGGTGGTGAAGCAGGCTGCCCCGACGAAGGCGACGGTGCTCATCCTCGGCGAGAGCGGCACCGGCAAGGAGCTCATCGCCCAGGCGCTCCACGAGGAGAGCCCGCGCCGCGACAAGCCCTTCATCAAGGTGAACTGCGCCGCCCTCAGCGAGACGCTGCTCGAGAGCGAGCTCTTCGGCCACGAGAAGGGCAGCTTCACGGGCGCGGTGGCCCGGAAGGAAGGCCGCTTCGAGCGCGCCGACGGCGGCACGCTCTTCCTCGACGAGATCGGCGAGATCTCGCCCGGCCTGCAAGTGAAGCTGCTGCGCGTGCTGCAGCAGCGCGAGCTGGAGCGCGTGGGCGGCACTGAGACCATCAAGGTCGACGTCAGACTGGTCGCCGCGACGAACAAGGACCTCGCCGCCGAGGTGAAGGCCGGCCGCTTCCGCGAGGACCTCTTCTATCGGCTGAACGTGGTCTCGGTGACCCTGCCCTCGCTGCGTCAGCGCAAGGGCGACATCCCCGCGCTGGTCTCGCACTTCATCGAGAAGTACGCCAAGAGCTACGACAAGCAGGTGCGCGGGCTGGCCCCGGGCGTGCTCAACGTGCTCCTCGGCCACGACTGGCCGGGCAACGTGCGCGAGCTGGAGCACGCCATCGAGCGCGCGGTGGTGCTGGCCCAGGGCCCGGAGCTGACCGCCGACGACTTCCCGCCGGCGCTGCAGGGCCCGCGGCCGGCGCGCAGTGAAGGTGCGCTCATCCCCGGCGCGAGCTTCGCGGAGATCGAGCGCGAGGCCATCCTGCGCACGCTGGAGATGGTGGGCGGATCGACGCTTCGCGCCGCGGAGGTGCTGGGCATCAGCATCCGCAAGATCCAGTACCGGCTGAAGGAGTACGGCATGTCGGCCAAGGAGCTGGCCGCGGCCGGCGGCGCCGAGAGCGACGAAGACGAGCTCGACGAGGCCGCGTCGGACAAGCACTGACCGGGTTTGGGTCGACTCAGGCCGCGAGCGGCAGCCTCACCAGGAAGCGCGCGCCGCCCGTGGGCGCATCGTCCACGCTGATGGCGCCGCCGTGCTGCACCACCACGTTGTGCACCATGGGCAGGCCGAGCCCGGAGCCGTTGGCCTTGGTGGTGAAGAACGGCTCGAAGATGCGCCCGCGGAGCTCCACGGGCACGCCGCTGCCGGAGTCGTCGACCTCCAGCACGGCCTCGCGCCCCTCGACGGCCACGCGCACGCGCACCCAGCCGCCCGAGCCCGCGGCGTCGACGGCGTTGAGCACCAGGTTCACCAGCACTTGCTGGAGCTGATCCGCGCTGCCCAGGACCACCGCGCCCGGGCTGATCTCACGGTCCACGCGCACCTGGCGCTTCTGTGCCGCGCCCTCCAGCAGATCGAGCACGCGCGCGACCACCGGCGCGAGCTCCAGCCGCTCGGCCACGTACTCCTTCGGCTTCGCGAAGCTCAGGAACTCGGTGAGGGTGCGGTCGAGGCGCTTGATCTCGTCCTGCACCAGGCCCACAGGCTCGAGCAGGCCCTGCTGCTGCTCGGGCGGGAGCTTCTTGAGCCGGCGCTCGAGGACGGTGAGCTGCAGCGCGGCGGCGTTGAGCGGATTTCGAATCTCGTGCGAGAGCCCAGCGGTCAGGGTGCCCACGGCGGCCAGCCGCTCCGCGAGCTGCGCGCGCCGCGAGAGCTCGGCCTTCTCCGCGTGGAGCCGCACCTGGCGCATGGCCTGCTCGAGCGTGAGCAGGAGCTGATCGGTCGCACAGGGCTTGAGCAGGTAGGCGAACGCGCCCGCGCGGACGGCGGCTGCGGCGGTCTCCACGGTCGCGAACCCCGTCAGCAGCACCACCTCGCCGCCGCAGATGCCCCGGAGCTCGGCGGCCAGCGCGGTTCCCTCGCCGTCGGGGAGGCGCAGGTCCACCAGCGCCACGTCGAAGCCGTCGGCCAGCGCGAGCTTGCGTGCCTCGGCGCAGCTCTGCGCGGTGGCCACCACGAAGCCCGAGTCCTCGAGGATCTCGCGGAGGTTCTCCAGCTGCGCGCCGTTGTCGTCGACGAGCAGCACCCGCGGCTTGGGCGCGGGGCTCATGCGGCGCTCCGGGCGCGGGCGTAGAGCTGGTCGATCTCCTGGAGCAGCGCGGCCGAGTCGAACGGCTTTCCAAAGACGCCGGCGTGCGGCACAGCGGGCATCATGTCGCGGTGGGCGGTGATCACCAGCCGCGGCACATCGGGGAAGCGCGCGGCGAAGCGACGCAGGGCCTCGCCGTCCGGGCCGCCGGGCACGCGCACGTCCATCAGCGCCGCGAACGGACGCACCGGTCCGAGCCGGTCCGTCTCCACCACCGACGCCGCGGTGACCACGCCGAAGCCCTGGCCGCGCAAGAGCTCGCAGAGGTTGTCGCTCAGCGCCGGGTCATCCTCCACCAGCGCCACCAGCCCGCCGCGCTTGGCCGCCTCCAGCGTCGCCAGCACCGGGCCGATGGGCACCGGCTTGGCGAAGATCGCCAGGAGCCCCTCGCGCCGTGCCGAGGCGAGATCGTCGTCGGCGGTGTACGCGGTCATCACGCACGCGGGCAGATCCGGATCGAGCTGGCGGACGCGGTGCACCACCTCGGCGCCGTTGGCCACCGGCATCCGCATGTCGGTGAGGAGCGCGTCGAAGCGCTGGGCCTTCACCTGCGCCAGGGCAGCGTCGAGGCCGTCCACGGCCACCGCCTCGGCGCCCGCGTCGGAGATGATCTCCGCCAGGTTCTCGGCGAGCTGCAGGTTGTCGTCGATGATCAGGTAGCAGCGCATGGCAACTCAGGCGGAAGGAAGCGTGACCACGAAGCGGGCGCCCCGCTCGCGCGGCGCGTAGACGATGGTGCCACCGTGGCGCTCCACGATGCGCTTCACCAGCGCCAGGCCCAGGCCAATCCCGCGGGCCTTGGTGGTGACCAGCGGCTCGAAGAGGCGCGCGCGCACGTTCGCGGGGACACCCGGTCCGGTGTCCTCCACCGCGACCTGGAAGCGGCCGTCCTCGCGCGTGCCCTCCACGAAGACCTCGCCCGTCTCACCCAGCGCCTGCGACGCGTTCTCGATGAGGTTCACGAACACCTGCCGCAGCTGCACCGGATCGCCGGGCACCGCGGCCAGCGATTCCAGGTTCACGAAGTGGAGCGGCTTGGCGCCGAGGTTCACGGCACCCGCGGCGTCGCGGAGCACCTGGGCGAGCTCCACCCGCTCGCGCTGCAGCGGCCGGTCGCGGATCATGTCCAGCAGGTCGCTGATGATGTGGCTGGCGATGTCGAGCTGCTCGCCGATGCGCGTCATGTGCTTCTGCGCCTTCGGGTCCTCACCCACCTGCTTCTTCAAGATGAAGAGCGAGCTCTCGATGACGCCGAGCGGGTTGCGCAGCTCGTGGCCAATGGAGCCCACCAGCTGGCCGAAGGTGGAGAGCCGCTCCACGCGCGCCTGCTGCGCGAGCAGGTCCTCTCGGTAGGTGTGGAGCATGATCGCCAGCTCGATATCGAGCATCTTGTTGATGGAGCGGCGGGCGGCCACGCGCTGGGCGGCGTCGGGCTGGTGGCGCTCGAGCAGGTCGTTGAACTCGCGGCGCACCACGTTCATGGCGCCGAGCATGTAGTGCTGCGGCAGCGCGATGCGGACGTGCACCCGGCCGATGCGGGCGCGGGTCTCGTAGTACTTCTCGTCCCAGGGCCCCTGGAGCAGGTAGTCCATCCACGCGACGAGCGTGATCTTCAGCCGGCCCACCATCGACTCGCCGCCCTCGAGGGCCTTGCGGGCTTCATCGTGGGTGAGGATGCGGTCGTAGAACGTCTCGGCCACGGCCTTGAAGTGGGGCGCCAACAACGGGTGCGCTCCGCGAAGAGCGGCCTCGTCGGCGGCGTCAAATCCCACATATCGCTTCAACTCTTCGAACAGGGTCTCGCTCACGGTCGGAGATATATCGGGCCCCCGCCCACCCGTGCACGCACTACCCGCGCACGGTGAGCACGGGCATCTGCGCGTGCCGGACGATCACCTCGGCCACCGAGCCGAGCAGCAGCCGCTTGACGCCCGTGCGGCCGTGGCTGCCCACGATCACCAGGTCGAAATTCTTGTCGGCGGCGTAGTTGCAGATCTCCACGGCGGCCGGGCCGTCGGCGGTCACGAACTCGGCCGTGCAGCCGAGCGCCTGGAGCCGCTTCACCTCGGCCTTGGCTTCCTTGGCCACGCCCTCGCGCACCGCGTTCTGGAACTCGGCGGCGTTGAACGTCGAGCCCTCGACGCCCCCCGCGAACTCGACGTACGTCGAGAGCGGCACCACGTGCATCAGCGTCACCTGGGCGCCGTAGAGCTTGGCCAGGCCGACGGCGGCGTCGGCGGCCGAGCGCGCGTAGGAGCTGAAGTCGGTGGCGACCAGGATCTTCTTGGGCTGGAAAGGCATGCGGGACCTCGCAGTTTGGCGGCGAGGAAGTGCATGACCCAGGCCAGCGCCGCCCTCTGGGGCGCCGGGCCACGACGCGCGCACGGTTTGCGCTTCGGCGGGGCGACGCGCAGCGGCTGCGTGGGAACTACCGCTGGATCTCGCCCAGCTTGCCGGCCTGGAAGTCGGCGACGGCCTGGTGGATCTCGGCCTCGGTGTTCATGACGAACGGCCCGTACCAGGCCACCGGCTCCTTGATGGGCACGCCGCTGAGGAGCAGGAGCTCTGCGGGCTGGGTGTGGGTCGCGTCGACGCCGAGCGTGACCTGGTCGCCCGGCCCGAGCACCGCGAGCTGGCCGTCGGGCACGGGCCGCGCTGCCACGCGCGCCTCGCCGCCGAAGACGTAGACCGCTGCGCCGTGCTGCGCAGGAATGGCCGTGGTCACGTTCGCGCCGGGCTGCAGGGTCCAGTGCTGGAGCATGATCGGCGTGCGGGTGTCGATCTTCGCGGACACGCCGAGCGCCTCGCCGGCGATCACGCGCACCGTGGCCTTGCCGTCCCCGCTCTTGCCGACCGGGATCTGCTCCGGGCCGAGCTCCTGGTAGCGCGGGGCCATCATCTTGTCCGCCTTGGGCAGGTTCACCCAGATCTGGAAGCCGTGCATGCGGCCGCCCTGCTCGCGCATGCGCGCGGACGGCTCCTCCGAGTGCACCACCCCGCGGCCGGCGGTCATCCACTGCACGCCGCCGGGGACGATGCGGCCCCTGTGGCCCGCCGAGTCCTCGTGCTCCATCTCGCCCTGGAGCACGTAGGTCACCGTCTCGAAGCCGCGGTGGGGATGGTCGGGCGCGCCCACCGCCTGGCCGGGCGCGTAGTCCACCGGGCCCATCTCGTCGATCATCAGGAAGGGATCCACGCCCGGGACGCCGACGTTCGGGATGGGCCGGCGAACCCAGAAGCCCGCGCCCTCTTGCTGGCGGTTCGCGGTGACGACGCGGGAGACGGTGCGATCCTTGAGCGCGGTGGCCATGGCGGGCTCCTCGATGAAACCAAAATGTAATGCAGCCGCGGCGCGGCGCTCGTCGGACCGGTCGGCGTTCGGGAGAGCGCGGGCAAACTGGCGGTAGGCCACGGGAATCGAACCCGCCTTCAGCGCCTCTCAGCACCAAACACCGGTTTTGAAGACCGGGCCGGTCACCAGATCCGGAAGGCCTACCAGTTGTAATTACGCCTACTTGCCATGCTGAGTTTGCCTTCCGTTACGCAGTCGTGCGACGGTTCCGCAACGGTTACGCAGGAGCGGAACATGGGCGCCAATTGGGACGGCCGCTGGGAAGGCGGACGGATTCGCACCACGTCGGACGGCACGCGCGTCTGGATGATCGAACGCAGCATCGGCGGGGAACGCTACGTCATCTCGCTCAAGGTCTCCACCGAAAGGGAGGCTGATCTCGAGCTCGCTCTCTTCCTGAAGAACCCGGCTGCGTACAAGGCCGGGCTCGAGGGCAAGACGCCAGCGCCCACGGTGCCCGTGCTGGTCGACGACCAGGCCATCAAGGACTTCGTGGCATGGAAGCGCAGCGAGGGCTTCAACGAGCTCTACGTCCGCGACGAGTTGGAGAAGTACCTCACCGACTGGGCAGCCGTGCTGAAGACCCGTGACCTGAAGAAGGCTTCGACGCCCGAGCTCCGGCAGATGGTCGCGAAGTGGCCCACGGCCAAGCACCACCGGATCACGGCCATCAAGGCGTTCGCGGCCTGGTGCCGGAACGAAGTCGGAACGCTGACCTCACAGAACGATCCGACCCTGGACCTCAAGACGCCCAAGGCCAAGAAGAAGCGCGCCGAGGATGAGGAGAAGGCGTTCGAGATCGACGAGGTCGAGTCGGTCTATCGCGCCATCGACTACCAGCTCGTCCGCGACATGGTGGTGCTCACGTTCAAGTTCGGGTTCCACCTCGCCGAGCTCAACCGCTTCGGCAAGGGCGCCGGCAAGCTCCGCGAGGTCGGCCCGTGGGAGGGTTGCCCGATCGTCGCGACAATCACGGTGAACCACAAGAACGGCGACCCACACACGGTCAGCCTCGACGCGCAGGGACTCGGCGCGGCACGCCGGCTCCGCGAGGCCGGCGGCTGCTCGAGGAGTTGGAGCTATCAGCACCTGGCCGAGGTCGCGACGCGCAATAAACTCCCTCGCCTCCTGCTCGGCTCAGGGCGCCACAGTTTCATCACCTGGACCCAGACGCCGGGCATGGGCGTGGTGAAGCACGATCCGCCTCAGCCGGCAGTTTCCCTCGCGGACGTGATGGCGGTGACCGGCCACCGCACCGCCTCGACGCCGCGCCACCACTACGACGAGGCGCAGCACATCCCCCACCTGCTCGAGTTGCCACTGCGGCTTCGCCATGCGGACGATCCGCCGCTCGACAAGGTGGTGAAGCTATCGACGAAGAGGAGCAGTTCATGACCTACCCGACCAAGGAAGAGATCCGGGCGATCCAGATGAAGGCCCGAGAGCGCGGCGTCTACGACGTGTGCCCTCGCTGCGGACACGTGCCCGAGGCCGGGCAGAACAAGAAGCGGGAGCCGATCAACGATCCGCTCAACGGGAAGATGGAGCGGGCGATCTGCCCTGCGTGCGAGCACGTGTTCGTGGTCCGCACTCCGCTGCCCTCGGTGACGTTCAGGAGCTTCGCCCAAGCAGCCGCGAACCTCGGCCCGCTGGTGCGCGGCTACCACGAGGACCAGGCGGTCATCTCTCGCCTGTGTCGGGTGCGCGTGGAACTCGATCGGATGCTGCAGAACTACACGGACCCCAAGCGCCGCCGCGAGCTCAGCTACGACCAGGTCGCCACCGAGCTGCGCAGGGTCATCGACGTGTGCGAGGGCGTGAACGGCGAGACCGTCACAGACGCGATGCGCGAGGCGTACCGGCGCGTGCACACCGCGCCCAACCCCGTGCTGAAGGACGTGAGCTGGAAGCCAGCGGACCACGAGGACTGACCCGCGTCACCCCGGCTTGCTAGCTTCTGGGCATGCCCGACGCCCCGTTCTGGAACGACATCCACGGCGAGCCCGGAGTGCCTGACGACATGGAGACGCTCAAGGCCGAGGTGCGGCGGCTGAGGCACGCGCTCATCCGCGTGCACGACAGGACCGACGACCTCACGTCTCAGCGCGGGCATGAGGTCCACGGGATCGCGCAGGAGGCGCTGAGGTGGGTGCGGCCTCGGACGTGACGCCGCGTGGCTTCACCGTGGCCTCAGAGTGGCTTCACGTTGGGCGTCATAGGTCCCAGATGAAGCCGCAGTGAAGCTCGCTGCTCGAGCAGGCGCGCAACCCCTCGAAGCCCCGGCTGAGTTCTTGACCTGTCGCCGTCGAGCTACATGATCGACAAGGTTGCGAGGCGTCACGTTGTCAATGCCTCGCGAACATTGTTCATCATGTATGCCTTGCAGCGACCGGGGGCAGCGTGCAAATAGTCGCCTCAGAAGAATTGACCAGGAATTGGGCCACCGCGGTCAGTTTCAGCTCCCTCAAGCGTTTTGGTGGGTGAACCGATGAAACCGGAAAGGGTGAGCCATCTCTTGAAGCACATGGGCGACAGCGCGCAGTACCACCACTTCGATTACTGGGTGACCGTGCGTCCTTCCGAGGACGTGCCTGGCCAGTGGGTGGCGCATTGCCTCAACATCGACGTGGTTTCGCAGGGCAACAGCCTGGCGCACGCGTTCGAGATGATTATGGAGGCCAGCCTCCAGACTGTGATGGACGACGTTGCAGCCGGTCGCGATCCGGATGAGCGTCGCGCGCCGCAGGAGTTCTGGACGGACCTGTGGAAGACGATGCCGAAGACCCGCACGTTCTCCCAGATTCCGAAGGGCGCCAAGATCGCCTGCGCGATCGCGCAGCTCTATCTCGCGGTTCCTCGCGAGCTGGCGAAGGGCAAGAAGAAGCAGCCCGAGCCGATCCACGAGGTCCCGGCCTTCTTTACGGTCGAGAACCACGCGAGCCACGCGTAGCGAATGCCCGGGCGCCTGCGCGATATCGTGCGGGTGCTCGGCTCGCTTGGCATCAGGGTAGAGAAGCCCAACAAGGGCTCTCATTGGAAGGCCATCCGCAACTCGGACGGCAAGACGTACCCGCTACCCTGCCACAACGGCGAGAAGTCCGAGCTCGACGACAAGTACCTCCGCGGGCTCTGCAACTGCTTCGGGTTCGACCTGACGGCATTCAAGAAGCTGCTCTAGCGGCACACGCCCTGCACTGCCCTCGCGCACGACGCGGGAGGCGTGATGGACGGGCGGGAGAAAGCAGAAGCGCTGGCGCTGGCTTACGCGAGATTTCGCGCTGCGCAGATAACGGTCTGGGGCGTCGATCAACGTGATCGCGCTGCGGACAGGGCTGCACGCGCGGCGTACATGGACGCGATCGCGGGGCTCGAGGCGGCGGAACTTGCCGCCATTGCCCCAAAACGAGAACGCCCCCGGCCAACGGCCGAGGGCAGCAGCGCATTCGGGCAGGGGGGCCACCCAGAAAGCGCCGCCGAGAGGAGTCTAGCGCACGACTCCCACGCCTACTTCTTGAGTTCGTAGACCGCGACGCCCCCGGCCGCGGCCCCGAGCACGAAGAGCGCCACGCCGATGCCGATCGCCACCTTGCCGCTGGGTGCGGTGACGATGGTGGGCGTGTTGGCGAGCGCCGCCTTCAGGTCCTTCACTTCCTGCTTCGTGCCCGCGAGTTGCCCCGCGAGCATGGCCGTCGCGTCCTTGGTGGTGAACGTGCCGTGAGCCGGAGCTCGTTGCCCCTGGCAGATCACCACCGGCTCGGCGGGTCCGCCGTCGGACGTGAACGTGAGCACCGGCCCGGCGTCCGGGTCGTAGGCTCCGGGCGCGCAGGGGTCCTCGCCGAGCGAGCTTCCCAGCCCCATGCCGATGCCCTGTGCGCGGGCCTGACTGGCCACGAGCACGAGAGCAGCGACAACGAGCGCGGCGGCCCTCACTGGGCCTCCGCCTTCTTCAGCGCGTCGGTCGCCGTGCCTGCGTTGGCGCTCGCCGCGGCCTGGATCGTCGCGGCGGTCACCTGGGCGTTGTGGGCGATCGCCGCAGAGTCGGTGGTTGCCGTGTGGTGGAACAGGCCGAGGATCACCGGGGCCGCCACGAGGCCGATGGACACGAGCGCGTTCGGGTCGATGTGCAGGCCGTACTTTGCGAGCAGCATCGCCACGACCGTCGCGAGGCCCATCCACGTGCCGGGCTGCTTCAGCACCGAGGTCGGGTCCGGCGGGGCAACAGCGGTCGTGTCTGCCATGGTGTTCTCCTCAGCCGCGCCCGCGGCCATTCATCGGGTGTGGAGCTGACGCGCGGGGCACGTCGACCTGAGCCTCGAGCGAGGCCAGGCGCTCGCCGTGATCGCCGAGGAGCTCGTGCAGCTTGTCGACCTTCTCGCCCTGCTTCTCGATGGCCTTCTTCACGTCGCCGAACTGCTCACGCGCGAGGAAACCGACGAGAGCGATCAGCAGTGTCCCGAGGGCCATCGCGATGTGGATCGCCTGGTCGAGGGTCATGGTCAAAACCACCACGCGCTGACGTTGTAGGAGCCGGCCGCCGTGCACGAGGTGCTCTTGAGCACGACCTCGATCTGGTCGTTGCTGTTGATGGTCACCGCGCACGTGCTTGAGGTTACGGACCCCGCCCCGCTCTTGGTGCATGGCCCAGAGACCTGAGCGCAGTCGCACGAGAACGTCACGTCACACAGATCGGTCGTCGTCGTTGAATCGTAGATCTCAAAGACCGTGTTCCCGTTGGTGTTGGTCGAGGCGCTCTGGGTAATTGCAGTCGCCGAGACGTGAACCACGACTCCCGCCATCACGTCGTACTGTGTGGCAAAGGCAGTGGCCGCCGCGAACCCCGTCGGGTTCACTCCCGAGATGCTGCCCGCCTCCTTCTGCCCGAACGCAGCCGCATCGGTGGCGGCAGACCCGTTCGCGATGTTGGTGACCTTGTTCGAGAGCGCGTTGACGCCCTTCGCAGTCACGCCGCCGTCCGCGATCACCAACCCGTTGAAGTACGCGCCGCCGCCGTAGTCGACGTTGGCCTTCTCGACGTTGTTGTTCCGGACCGAGAGGAGTTTGTCGCCAGCCGTGTTCAACGCCTGGTCGTTGTTGACGACGACGCCCGGGAACGTTCCAGCCGATCCGTTCGCCGTATCGCCGCTCACCGTGACGCCCAGGTTGAGCCCTGCCGCAGTCACGAGATCGGTCTTCGCGCTGTTTGCGATGACGTTGCCCGCGGCGTTCACGTCGCCATGCGTGGAGAAGCCGCCGTCGGAGACCAGGAGGCCCTTCGCGTAGAGGCCGTCGACGGTCGCGCCGCCGTCGATGTCCACCTGTCCCGGTGAGTAGAGCCCGCCCGGCAGGGAGAGTTTGAGGCCGCCACCAATCTGGAACGTGCCCGCGTCGGGGTACTCGCAGTACACCGTCCCGCCGTCCTGCATGTTGAAGCAGATCGTTCCGTCCGAAGGCTGAGGCGGCGCAACGGTCTGGCCGGCGAGCCCCCAGTAGTAGCCGTGGGTAATCGCGTCGCGGAGGTCGTACTCGTTCTGCCCGATCTGGTTCACCTCGGCCGCGGTGAGCTTCTCGTTGGCCGGGATCGCCGGGTTCACCTGGTGGTCGCTCTTGCCCGTGGGCGCGCCCGCGCCGGCGTCGTAGACGAAGGACGTGGCCCAGCTCGAGGCGGGCACGGCGAGCACGAGGACGGCGAGAAGTACGCGCTTCATTGGGGGCACTCCTGCGGCCAGCTCGATGAGCCAGCGAGTTCAACGCAAGCCTTCGGGAAGCAGCCCGCGCCAGCCCAACCTGGCTGCAGCGTGATGCCCGTGGGCGCGGCGCCGCCGTCGCTGAGCGAGCAGCTCGAGCCGGTGGAGCACGCGCACGGAAACGGCGCGTCGGAGCGCCCCTGCTGCCAGGCCTCGATCACCGGCCCGCCGTCGACGCAGCCGCCGACCTGGTCGTCGTCGTAAACCACCTGGACGCCGGCGCCGAGGAAGCTCGGGCCTGGGTCGTGCCCGCCGTCGACGATCGGCGCGCAGATCTGGATGCGCCAGTAGCTCGCGCCGTGGAGGGGCTGGCCGCCGTGGACGGAGAGCGCAACGAACCCGCCGTCGACGCCGAACACCACCGACTCGCCAGCGGTGGCCGCGCCGCCGTCTGGCAGCGCGACAACCTGCGCACCGAGCGCGGGGAGCTTCGCGTCAGCGACGAGCGCGGTGGAGCGCACGAGAACGTCGGTCGGCTGCGGCGCGCGCGTGTAGAGCCATGCGCCAGCGCCGCCCGCGAGAGCGAGCGCGGTCAGCACCGCAGCCACGGTCTGCGCTGCGCCGGCCTTCGCGCCTTCGTCGATCTGGCTCATGGGTGGCACCGCTGCGCGGGCCCATCGGCGCACACGAGGGAGAGATGGCCGTAGAGAGCGTTGCTGCTCCCGTTGAACCCGCCGAGGTAGAGCGTCGAGACTTCCGAGCCCGGTTGCGTGAGTCGGGAGATCGTGTGCGTCTGCCCAGACCACGAGCACGACATGGTGCTTGCGTCCTGGCTTACGGCGTAGCGCGTCGGCAGGAGCTTCTGCGCGTCACCGAGGGTCGGCGACATGGCGTTGTTGGTGCCCGCGTTGTCGCTCAGGCAGTCGCCGTTCTGGTTCGTGGAGCCGGCAATCGCGGAAGGGTTCAAGCGGATCGCGGGCTGATAGTTCACATCGGAGCCGAGGACGGCCTGCCAGCTCGGGGCGCCGATGCCTTCGAGCTGCGCGACAGCCGCGAGGCTCCACGTGCCGTTCTTGAAGGTGATCGAGCTGGGCTTCGTCGCGGTCACCGCGTCGGCCGAGCGCGTGACGCTGGTGCCTGCAGTCGCGATGTCCGCCGAGCAGAAGGCGAGGTTCTCGGCCTGCCCCTGCCAGGCGTAGATCGTCGCCGCGCCCTGAGCCGCCTCGGAGGCGTCACGCAGGTCGACTCCGATCTGGAGATACCAAGTCGCCGCGGTCATCGTGCGCGACAGGCAGAAGTGCTGCCACGATGTTGAGAGCGTCGCCGTCGTCTGCGAGTAGGTGGCGCCGTCCGGCGTGGTGTTTAGGTAGAGGGTCGGCGTCCCGCTCGACGCCTTGAGCCAGACACCCTCGGACCACGGCGCAGCCGAAGCCGTGAACCCTTGGGCCACGAGCGA
Organism: Deltaproteobacteria bacterium; assembly: GCA_018266075.1. Taxonomy (GTDB): domain Bacteria; phylum Myxococcota; class Myxococcia; order Myxococcales; family SZAS-1; genus SZAS-1. The sequence goes on from JAFEBB010000017.1 coordinate 29,839, forward strand.
ATAGTTCCCGGCTCCGCTCACAGCCGGGAAGGCGATCTGATCCGCGGTCGTGGAGCCGTCTGGAGCGACAGCCGCATTGGCCGTCACCGTGGGCGCTGATACGCCGTGCCCGTTCTTCTGCCACGCCACGTTGTCGAACGCCTGCGACTGGAGAACGACGTTCGTACTGGCTCCCTCGACGTAGCCGCCGTCCGCGTCGGTGCGCAGCACGCCAGTCGGGAAGGTCCACTCACGCCCGTTGATCACGTCCGTCGCGGTGCTCGCACGCGAGACGCTCAACGTCTGGCCCGTGTTGGCGACGTGGCCGAAGAACCGCGACTCGATCGCCGTGAACAACGCATCGCTCGGCGTGGTGGTGCTCGCCCAGACCCAGAAGATCCCGCGCTTGCCTTGGTCGCTGCCAGGGCCAGCGGGGTCGCCGCGCCGGCCGATGTACGCGGTCGTGTTGGCTCCGTAGCCGACGGTGGAGAGGCTGACGGACACGGCGCCAGCAAGGTCCAGTTTGCCGATCCACGTGGTTCCGGTGCGGCCGAAGCAGACGAGGTGCGCGCCACCAACGACCCCCGCGCCCACGGAGCCGAGAGCGCTGTTGAGAACGAACGTCCCGTCGCTCTTCCAGCCCTGGATCGCAACGTTGCCTCCGCCGTTGTCCACCGTGATCGCCCAGCCGGTCGCGGACGCGCCGCCGAGGCTTCCGGCCGAGAACATGCCGCCGGCACCCGCGATGTCATCGACCGTGAAAGCCACGCACGCCGAGAAGTCGCCCGCGAAGTTCAACGCGCTACCGCTGAGCGCGTAGACGTTGCTGACGGTGCTCGGCTCGGCGCCGTACATCGGATTCGACGCGAAGCCGTTCGGAAACCACGGGCTCGCCGTGCCCCCCGATAGCTGCGTCACGGTGCCGACCATGCTCCACGGCTGGCCGCTCGCGTCGACGAGCTGCGTCCCGTTCCACGTGACGTTCGTGACCGTGTTCGCGTCGGTGTACGTCAGACCCGTCGCCGCGAACGTGTCGAGAAAGGCTGGAAGCCCCGCCGGAGAGATGAACGGCGCGGTCTCGAACGGCGAGCCGTCCAGGGTGTTCGGGCTGTACGGCGCGGCCGCCAGCGCGAGGGCTAGCGCGAGGTGGATCACGGCGCCTCGGTGAGGATCGTCCCGCCGCCGGCAACCTGGTCAGCCGTAGTGGCGATGCACCAAATTTGGGTGTCCCACGGCATCGACGCGGACCACGTTGCGCCGGGAGTGATCGGCCGAGCCTTGCCAGCCAGCACGGAGGTTCCGCCGTCCGGGTACACCGGAGGCCCACCGTCGGCGTCGTTGCGGCCCAGCGCACAGTCGATGTTGTTGGGGCCGCGGTTGTAGAGCTCGAATCCGCTCGAGCCCTTCGTGCGCGGGATGTTCGTGGGCCCAGAGGCGAGCACCAAGTTTTCGCTGGTGCGGGTGAAACCGAGAGCCGCAGCCGCGAGAGCCGCAACGCCGATCAGGAGAAGCAGCTTCCGCATAGAGGCACCTCGACGGGTGCTCCCAGCGTCAGCGTCGATGTGTGCGAAATCGGCTCAGTGGCGGGTCAGCGACTGCGCGTCGGTGAGCGGGTTCGATGTCCTACCGTCCCCGTAGATCACGCCGCCGGCGACATCTCCCGGGCCACGGGCGTGCTGCTGCCCCGTGGCCAGGCCAGTGAGGTACTTGGCGGTGCCAACCGGCTTGCCCGTGGGAAGCGGCGTCAGCGGCGTGAAGATGCCCAACTGCTCGAGCGCATCCCACGCGGCCTTGGCCTGCTTCTCCTTGTCGTGCTCCTGGATGCCCTGAACGAGCCCGCCGATCGTCTGCGCCACGTGCTGCGTGGTCGCGAGGCCGGGGCTCTGCCGGACGGAGATCTGCTTGTGGAGGAGCAGCGCGTCGACGGCCTCGCCGATGAAAGGCGGAAGGCTTGCCTGGAAGACGAGAGCCTTTCGGAAGAGCCAGTGGCCCCAGCCCTCTTCGTCCTCCCTGCCCTTCCCGCCCAGGTACTCGGACATTACGCCTTGGGTGAGAGTGAGCGCGAGCACCTTGCCGGCGAAGAGCGCCGCGGCTCCGCCCTTGGCGAGCGGGCTGCGTGCGCTGTCGGCGAAGGCCACGTGAACGTCTCGCGCCCACCGACGCTGCACGTTCAGCATCTTGTTCATGTAGCCGTAGAACATGAACAGGCCGCCGAGCATCGACTTGTCTCGGATGATGGCCGGCACGTCCGCTTGGGACTTGGAGATGTACCAGCGGCGGATCATCGAGTCGGCTTCGCGCACGGCCGTGGCGTGGTCGTTGTGGGTCGCGAGCTCCTGGTTGTAGCGGGCGATCCACGCGGGCGTGGCCGTGAGCTTCTCGCCCCACTCGAGGGCCGCGAACGCCATGTGCTCCACCTCGCGCTGCAGCGGCGAGCCCTGAGAGCCCATCTCGTCGAAGCTCTTCCGGAGCAGCCCGCCGACCTGCTCCTCGCGGAAGCGCAGCTCGGGGCTATTGGCCAGCGCCCACTCCCGCTTCGCGCTCCAGTCCGTCATGGTTCGACCCACGGCCTCGGCCATGAAGTCCGGGCGCACCTCGCCGGTGGTGGCGAGCGCGACGGGGTAGCTCAAGTGCGTGAGCGCCACGGGCAGATTCAGGCCCAGGCGCGCGACGGCGATGCGGCTCCGCAGCCAGCCCACGGCGCGCATGGCCGCGGTCTGGTTCGCCGCGACCGAGTTGGACTGCATGTTCGCCACGGCCTTGAGCCACGGATCGAACTGCTTCGTGTACTCCTTGCCCAGGTGGCGATCGACGAGCGACGCAAACTTGTCGCTGGCCACCACCTTCGCGGCGTCGCGCACCCAAGGCCGGTAAGCGATGTAGTGCAGCACGTTCGCGACGTGCCCAGGGACCACGTTCCAGTCGAGGTCAATCGCGTCCTCGAACCGCGCCGCGCGCTCCTGGGTGTGGCCCTTCGCCACCGAGGCGATGCCGTAGGTCTGAGGCGCAAGCATGTTCGCGGCGGCAGCTTCGACCTGGTGCAGCGCGAGCCGGGAGTTGGTTCGAGGGTCGTACTTGGCCGGGAAGTAGCCGCCCTTGTAGGTGCCGTGGCGGGTCACCACCTCGGTCGCAGGGACCTTCCCGGGCTCCACGCCAGTCTCGAGCTCGTGCACGCGGGCGATCTTCGGCCAGAGTGATTCGAGCGAATCCCACACGCCCTGCACCCAGTCCCACCCTTCCTTGGGCAGGACGCGGTCGAGGGTGCGCATCACCTGGTCCTCGTTCCAGCCGTAACCGTCGAGGAGGCGCTGCTTGTTGCCGGCGTTGCCCATGTTGAGCGCCATCATCAGCGCGTACTTGAGCGACACCTTGCCGTCGGCCTCGAGCCCGGACGCCTCGGCGAGGTCCTGGAACTTCTTGCTGGCCGCCAACTCCGAGATGTCCACCACCTCGTTGAGGCGCTTCTTGAGCGCGGGCGTGACCTCTTCCCAGTGCTTCTGCAGCCCGTCGAGGAACTCGCGGCCGAGGGCCTCCTTGGCGTCGCGAGACTTGAGCTGGCCGTCGATGAACAACTTGTGCAACACAGAGTCGCGCTTGTTGCCCGTGAGCACGTCGAGCAGCGTCTCGATGTTCATCAGGTTGGAGTCGACCCACTGGAACGCACGGCGCGGCAGCGTGGCCGCCTTGCGCAGCGTCGCCTCCTCGCGGGCGCGGTCCATCCGTTCCTTGGTCGCCTTCGGCAGTCCCTCGAGCTGCTTGTTCGCGTCGGCGAAGAACTGGTCCATCGACTGCCGCTTGCCCTCGGCCTCGATCGAGTTCTGCGTGTTCGCGGCGTGGCGGATGCTCTTCACCGCGTCGCGGACGTTCTGCGCGTCGTCGGGCGTGAGGTCGTTCCAGGACTTCGGCGCGGCCAGAAGAGCGCGCAGCGCGTCCGGGTCGAAGCCCAGGCTCTCCGGCGGAGTGGCCCCCACCAGCGCCTCGAGCGCGCCCTTGGGTTCCAAAGCCGGGTCGCGCGGTTGCAGCTTGATGGCCTGCAAGAGCGCGTCGTGCGCGTCGCGGTAGACGTGATCACCACCGGCTGCCACGTCGGCCTTGCCGAGCTGCTGGCGCCACGGGTCGGCCGCGGACTGCTGGAGCTCGCGGAGAACGCCCTGGAAGTGCTCGCGCTGCTCCTTGGCCTCGCGCCACAGGAACATGTTCAGGAGGCGGGTCTCGTTCTCAGCCAGGGCCTCGTCGACCTTGCCCGCCTCGAAAGCCCGGCGCATCCGCTCGGAGGCGGTGCGCTCGTTGCGGCGGTAGCCACCGGCCGCACCCTCTCGGCCCGCGAGCAGATCCGACATCGTGAGCGTGGACACCATCGCGCGCGCAGTCGACCGCAGCGTCTCCTCGGAGAGCGGCGGAATCTCTCGCGCGCGGTCACCTGCGAGCATCTTGGCAAGACGACGGCGCTCGAGCAGCGCAGCGCGCACGGCCTCCGGGTTGTGAAGCGCGGCGATCGCCTCCTCGGCCAGCGCCTGCGGGCTCTCCAAAAGCGGCGCGGCGTGCAGGTCCGTCATCTGCGCTTTGACCTGGTTCTCCACTAGTGCCTTCCGCGAGTCGGCCGCCTGGATCTGGCGGAGCATCTCCTCGCCCGAGTCGAAGCCCAGGAGCGAGGCCAGCATGTCCGGAGGCATGCCGTGCTCGCCCTTCTTGGCGAAGAGGTTGCCGTGCTTCTCGACGATGGTCTTCACGAACTCCTTGCCGTTCGGCGCGAAGCCCTCGACGGTCGAGCGTCGGTCCAGGCGGTACGGTTCGCCGTGCTCGTCGAGGAGCTCCGGCGGGGTGTGGCCGCCAGGCATCTCGCCGTCTTTCAGGAACTTGATCGCCCGGTAGATCGGATCGTTGTCGAGCTTGTCGTTGACCTCGCCCCGGATGCGCTCGGCCTCACCGCGGAAGAAGTCGTTGTTCTCTTCCTTCTGGGCCGTGGCGATGCGGTGCACCATCTCCGCCCACGCCAGCGCGCGTTTCTTGCTCTCGGCGTCCTCGTAGGCTTTGCGCTCCTCGGGCGTGGCGTTCTCGAAGAGCGGAGAGAACGGCTGCGCCTTCGCGGCTGCGGCTGCCTTGGCCACCTCGTCCTCGGCGGCCACGAAGCGACCGAAGATCTGGCGCACCTCGTCGGTCATGCCGAGGTCTTCGCCGAAGCGCTTGCGGAAACCCTCGTCCAGGGACGCGGTCTTGTAGATGCGGGTGAGCCAGTTGGCGAAGCGCTGGAACACGCCCGCCAGCTCCACCGACGGCGTGCGGCCCTCCTGGAGGAACTTCTCCCAGGCGAACGTCGCGCGCTCTTCCTTGGCGCGGAGCTGCGTCTCGCGGGCCTGCTCGTCGTTGGTGAGACGGCGCTTGCCCTTGGTCTCGCCCAGGTCGATCAGTTCCTTGGTCTCGGCCACGCGCTGCTCGTGACTGTCGTAGCCCATGAACTTGATCAAGCCGGCGTAGTCGTTCTTGAGCAGCTCGGGCGCGTCCCCGCGCTGCGCCAGGTCGCCCATCACCTGGTTCAGGAAGTGAAAGGTTTCGTGGGCCAGCGTCGAGGTATCGGCGCCGGAGAAGATCCGGATGTTGAAGGTCCGGCGCTCGTTCGTGCCCGGGGGCGTGAAGTTGATTTCGCCGCGTCCACGGCGGGACTCGAGGGAGACTTCCGGCTGACCGAGCGTGCCGCGGCCGCCGTTGTAGTCGTCGCCGAAGATGTCCTTGGCGAAGTTGCGGCGCATCTCGTCCGCCTGGTCCTGTGCGCGCGCGTGCTCGGCCGTGCCCGGCTTTGGGATCGGGTTGCCCCTCTCGCCGCCGCGGGACTGTCGCCGGAGCGCCTCGGTGTCGACGTAGCCGTCTTTCGGGTCGACGACGAACTTGGCGAGCCGGTTCTCGAGGTCGCGCGGCAGGTCGCCGATCACCGAGCCGACGTGCTCGCCAGCGAGGTACGCGCGCACGCGGTCGAGGAACGCCGCTGCCTGCTTTCGACGCTCGGGGGACTTCAGGCGCGAGACAAGGCCATCCGCCGCGGCCATGTCGGACTCGGACGGAACGAACGCCTTGGCGTGGACCGTTACTCCTGGTGCAACGTCGAGAGGTCGGTCGGCTCCTCCGACTGACCTTCCGCCTTCATCGACGCTCGAGCCTGCGCCTGGATTCGGGCCTTCTTCTCCTGGTTCGCCGCTTCCTGAAGGCCGAACATCTTGCCGACCTTCTGCATGGCCGCGCGCCGCTGCTCCCGGCTCATTCCCGGAGCCGACCAAGTCACCCCCCTCGTCCGGAGCGTGAGTCCCATCTCCGGGTGGGGTGTAGAAGAGTCGCTCGGGCTGGTCTTCGTTTCCGCGGAGGCCGGCGAGCTTGAGGTCTTCCTTGTGCTTGTTGAGGGCACGCTCTGCTTGGTTTTCATGGGCGGTCTCCCCGGTCCCGAATCCAAAGATAAGCGACTTGTAAGTCCAAGTGCCACCCCGGGCCTTGTCAGGCGCGACAACGTCGGTTTCTCTGGAGAAATCGAAGAGGCGGCCCAGGAACGTCTTCAGCGCGTCCTCGTCGTCGGCTTGAGCGAGGTACTCGTCCCCGTGGTCGTGGGCGAAATCCAGATCGAGGGCGCCGGTCGCCTCGGCGAGCTGTCCGAACCGCTCGAGCATTTCGTCGCCGAAGGCGTGGGCGTCTTCCTTGCCGATGTGCTTGGCGAGCTCCTCCTGGACGCGCTTCAACCCGTTCAGGTCGATCGCCGCGCGGAACTTCCGCTTGGGCAGCGCGTCGAAGCCCGCCCGCGTGAGTAGGCCCGTCTTCTGCTCGACGTGGATCTGCTGGAACACCTTCTCGCGGCCGGCGTCCGTGCTGGTCGCCTCGTCGAACGCCTTCTGGTGGTGCTCGCCGAGCTGCGCCTTCACGCGCTCGCCGGGGATGGTCGTGCCGGGGCCGTGGCCCTCGGGGAGCCCGAAGGGGCGCTCGCCACGACTCGCGCGGGTCGCGGGCACCGCCGGCTTGGTGATGTTGCCTGCCTCGTCGCGCTCTTCGGGCGAGCCCTCCGCGGCCACCTTGAACTTGTCGTGCTCGGTGCGCGCGGCCGTGAGCGCCGTGATTGGCTTGCCCTTGTCGTCGACGCCCTCCACGCCGGTCTTGCCGCTGATGCCGTATCCCTTGGCCTCCTCGGGGAGGTTCTCGCGGATGAGTTGGAGGAACGCCTCGCCTTCGGACGCATCCTTCACCGGGACCGCGAAGTCACCGCCCGTGCGGTACACGTTCGGGTCAATCTGGTGGGCAGCCTGGGCCACCGCGCGCAGGAGCTCGTCGGCCTTGTTGTGGCCGCCCTTCTCCAGGTCGTCGTTCCGGAACTTCACACCCTCCACGCCGAAGTGCAGCACCGCCGGCTTGTTCGGGTCCTTGGGCTCGAGGTCTGCCGCGCGCTGGTTCCGAAGGCCCGTGACAGGGTCCTCGTAGTAGCGGCGGATCGCCACCTCGGTCTCGGGGTGTTCGAGGTGGTTCGCGTACTCCTGGCGCACCTCGTCGATCACCGGGTGTTCGGTCGGCTCAGTCTGGAGGTTGAGATCGTCCGGGTTGAAGGACGTGTCCAGCATCTGCCCGCGCGGCCCGCGGATGTTGAGTTCCTTCACGCGGCTGCGGAAAAGGTCGAGCGCGTCGGTGTCGGTGCCGTTCTCGCGGAAGCGCTCGGCCCACGTGTGGAACGTCGCAGCGACGATCCGGGCGTTCGCGTCGGCTTCCTTCTCGCTCACGCCAGCCGCTTCGGCCTTCTCGCGGTATTCGTCGTAGACCGCGCGCTGCGGCGCCTCCATCTCCTCGGGCGGAACCGTCGCGCGAGCTCGCATGTCCTTCTGGAACTGCTCGTCAGCCGCGCGCGCCTGCCGCGGCGTCTGGGCTTCGGAGAACAGCCGGGCGTCCTGGAAGAGCGCGCCGGCGCCCTCCTTGTCCTTCGCAGCGAATCGCACGTAGGGCGCGGCCGGAACGGTAAGCTCGCCGCCGGTGCGGTTGGCCGTCTCCCACGCCTCGCCCTGGTCGCCGACGAGCGACTTGGCGATCTCCGCCGGGTCGACGTTCCGCTCCTGGGCCAGGCGCACCACGGCCTCGCGGTCGATCAGGACGTGGCTCGAGCGCGGGTCGGACGCGATCTGGCTCACCAGGTCGTCCACGTCCTTGGCGGGCATCCCGGGGATCGAGGCGGACTTCCCCGCCGCGTCGTTGATGGCCTGCAGGCGGGCCGAGCTCTCAGCGGTCGCTGCGGTCTGCGCCTTCTGAGCGTCGATCGCCCGATCAATCTTTGCCTGCTTGCCGGCTTGGTAGCCCTCGCCGACAGCGTGCACGCCCGAGAGCAGGAGCATGTCGCGGGCGGAGTTGGTCGCCCCGGAGAACGCGTCGTCGATGATGCTGCCCGGGTCCAGGTTGAAGCGCTGGCCCGAGAACAGCTTCGCGCCTTCGCGGCCCGAGCCTGAGAGTCCGCCCTGCACCAAGCCCAGGGCCAGGGCCGAGAGCTCGTGCGCGCCGAAGCGGCCACCGTAGCGCAGCACCGCCTCGGGCACGCCGCGCTCGAGCAGGAGCTTCTCCACGGCTCCGAGCGCCTTTTCGCCGATCACCTTGCCCAGGCGGTTACCGAAGGGCCCCATGGCCGACATCGCAGTGGAGGTCAGCCCCGCGGTCATCTCGGAGGCCCAGTGCGCCACCTGCGGATCGAGCGGGTTACCGTCCGCGTCGCGCATCTGGGAGAACTCGCGGTTGAGCTGACCAAGCAGCAGCGTGTCGTTCACCGCGAACGAACCGCCGAACTGGCCCACCGTCGCGCCCAGCGCAGCACCACCAGCCGCTCCACCGAGGGCGCCCGGTCCGGTCTCGGACGTGCCAATCGCGCCGGCAATGGCGCCGCCAAGCCGACCGATCTGCCCGCCCGCGAGCCGCCCAACCTCGTCGACAGCCATCCAGGGGAGCGCCTGGGCAAGGCCGGTCGCCGCGTGCCCGACGGCCGATTCCTCGCCGTAGCCCACGCCGCTGTGCTCGTTCTCGATCTGCTTCGCGGTCGCCGCGCTCTCGGCACCCTGCCACCCGCGCGCCACCATGGCCTCGCGAGCGTCCGCGTCGAGCATCCAGGCCGCGTCCTTGAACGCCGCGAACGGAGCGCGCCACGCCCATTCCAGGTTGCTCAGGTTGCGCAGGTCGTCCTTGACCGCGCCGGCGCGGAGCCCGTGCCCCTCGATGGCCCACTGCGCGAGCGCAGGGTTCGAGCGCGCCACGTCGAGCCAGCCCTTCGCAGTCTCGTCCGCGTGGGCCTTGTAGAAGTCGAGGTTGCGCTCGATCACGTCGGCCGGCACGCCGTAGAGCTCGGCGTAGTGCAGCACGTCGCGGGTGCGCGCCGCATCTGGGCCTGCCAGCTCCGCGCGCATCGAGAGAATCGGGCCAGCGGAGGCAGTCGAGGGCGCGGTGCCGTCGACCTTCGCGATCGCCGCGTCGAGGGCGTCGCGAGGCGCCTGGGGCTGCGCCGGCTCTTCCTTCGCCAGGTCCTCGACGGGCGTGGCCGGCTGTTCGGGCTGCTCCTCGCCCGCCACCGTGGGCTCGCGGATGGGGATCGACGTGTTGAGCGGGTCCACGTCCTTTTTGCGCAAGCCGGCGTCGGCGTCGCGCGGTTGGGCGCTCGGGTTGGCGAGCTCGTCGCCATCCTGCGGAGCGGGGACGGACGGCTGCTCGAGCGGCGTGGCCGGGCCGTCGACTGCGGCGATCGCTTGGTCAAGCGCGTCCATCAGGTCCCCATGTCCTTGGTGAGTTGAGCGGTCTCATCCAGTGCCTGCTGGTCCTCGTCGGGCAGCGGGCTGGCGGTCCTCGCCTTCGCCGGAGGCGCGGATTTCTTCTTGGGCTCGGGCGCGGTCTTCTCCGGCGGCCGCAGCGACGCGTGGAGCGACGGCATCCCCTGGGTGATCGAGCCCGTGAGCACGCGCTGCACGTCGGGGTGGTCGTACTTGAAGCGGTCGTTCTGGCCCTGCGGCGAGGGTGCGGCGGGCTTGGCCGGAGCGACGCCACCGCCACCGGCCTTGAGGTACTCGAGGTAATACGCGCTGGCCTGGTCGGGCGAGATGTCCGCCCCACCCTTGCGCGCCTTGAGCGCCTGCACGAAGTCGTCTGGGACCTTGAGCGGCGTCAGCTTCCCGCCCTCGCCGCGGTACTTGCCCGCGGTTTCATACTGCACCAGCGGGATGTCGTTGCTGCCCCAGAGCATCCCGGGCACGGGCACGCTGCGCATCTGCGGCGCCAGCGCCTTCTCGTACTCCTCGGTGGTGGGCTCTTCGCCCTTGTGGCTTGCCTTGAAGTCGCGGCGGAAGCGCTCGGCCGAGTCCGACATGGAGCGGAACGCAGCGGCCGAGTCGTCGTCCATCTTCTCGGGCTGCTCCTTGTCCCAGATCTTCCCGTGCCCCAGCTCGAGGATCACGCGCTGCGCGGTGACGGGGACCTTGGTGTCCTTGTCGCCCTTCGCGGCCGCTGCCTGGATCTCGGCGTACTTCTTCGACGCTGCCTCGTAGCCTTCCTTGCCGAGGGGTGCCGCGAAGCCGCGCGCGAACTCGTCGAAACTCATCCCGCCCTGCTTCGGGTCGTACTTCTCCGAGTGCGCCGCCATGTCCGCGAGCAGCTTGCCGGTGGCAATGTCCGCGGACGTGACCTCGTTGGACTTGCGGCCGCCGCGGGGCTGCTGCGACGCGCGCCAGCTCGCGTCCATCTGCTCGAGCCGATGCCAACCCTCGGGGTCGTTGGCCTGCATCCACGCCTTGGTCTGCGGCTGCACGTCGGACAGCGAGTGATTCGGAATCCAATCCGACATCGCCGTGCTGAATGCATTGGAGACCTTGCCGCGGTCTTCCTCGGCTGCCAGGCGGTAGTGCTTCTGAAACGCCTCTTCGGCCTGGGGCGTGCGCTGCTCCGTCGGGAGGGCCTCGAACTTGGTCACGGCCTGCGGAAGGTCGTGGAGCCCTCCGTCCTTGACGGTCCCGGTCACCAGGTCGTGCCCGAGCTGCTCGGCCTCCACCTGCCCCGTCAGCGTCGTCACCACGTGGCCGAACGCGTCGGCCTTCGTGCCCAGGTCCGCACGGCGGGCGGCGTAGAACATCGCTGCGCCCTTGGCGTCCTTGGCGTCGATGAAGTGCTGCAGGACGTTCGCGGTCGCCTGCTCCTTGTACGCGGCCGACTGCTCCACGCCCTTCGGCCCATCCTCGATGGCCTTGATCGCGGTCTCTCCCGCAGCCGTCGTGCGGTCCAGCGAACCCACGATGTCGTCGTAGGTCGCGCCCGGCGCGGTGATGTCCCGGCCGAGCGTCTGCAGGCCGATGGCCATGGTGGCCTGTTTGGAGTCCTCGCCCGCGGCCTGGATCTGCTGCCCGCGGTGACGCAGCACCACCTGCCGCGTGTCCTCCAGGTGGCCCATCGCCATCTTGCGAAACAGGGCCTTGGCGTCGTCGTTCGGGAGGTCCTGCTCGATCTCGTCCGCGCGGCCGGAGAGCCACTGCATCGTCGGGTGCGCGTAGCGCGAAGCATCCATCCCGCGCTCGTTCAGGAGCCCCTTCTGGCTGAGCCCCGACGTGCCGTCGAAAGCCGCGTCCGCGGCCTTCTGCGTGGGCGCGTAGGAAGCGCTGGGCGCGGTCCCGTCAGGGCCCGCCGTGGCCTGCGCAGGATCGGAGCTCGTGGGCGCAGTGGCATCGCCGCCCGCGGTGTCCGGACCGTAGAGCGCGCTGGTGGTGTCGTGCTTGAGCTGCGTGATCGCGTTCGCGGCGGTGATCGCGTCCGCGCGCTTCTTGGCCCGCATCACCTGCGTCACACCGGAGTCGATGCCCTGGCCCGCCCGCTCGATGCCCTCGCCGAGCGCCTCGAGCCCAGCCGCGTCGGAGACGGGCTGCACGCGCACGCCCGGCATGTCGCCGGGGGCCACCTGGTTCTGTCCGAAGTCGGGGGCTCGCATGGGTCACTCGTCGAAGGCTGCGTCACCAGCCGATTGGCTGTCTGAGACATCCGGAGCGAAGAGGCTGCCCGCCCTGGCGATGTGGCCGAAGCCAGAGGCCGCCTCCCCCACGCCGCCGAGGATGCTTCCCACTTCGGCTTGGCCGGACTCGCTCTCGTCGGCCGCGGCCTGAGCGCCGTACTGGTTCGCCATCACCTCGTGGCCCCACGCCTCCTGCATGGCGTTGTGCTGGGCCATGGTCACGTCCTGTTCGCTCACCGCGCGGGTGGCGGCCTGGAGCGCGGCCGGAGAGCCGCTGTTCACGTCGACGCCCGAAGCCCCGAACGCCGCACGCTGGGTGCCGATCGTCTGGCTCGCGCGCATCCGGAGTTGGCCGGTCTGCCACGCGCCACGCTGGAGCGCGTTGCCCGCCTGGAGCTTGGCGAGCTGCTGGTTCTGAAGGTCAGCCTGCTTCTTCGCGGCGATGGCGTTCTGCTCGCCGATGCCCTTCACGACGCCGCCGAGGAGGGACGAGCCCAGGCCAACGGCGGCCGATGCGGTCAACGGGTCGCCCATGGTCAGGCCCTCCAGACGACGGGGTGGAAGAGCTCACCGGACGCGCCCCAGGGCACGGCCGGACAGACCAAGCCGCCCAAGCGCTCCGCCCACCGGAGTGCGGCGTCGTAGCGGGCGTCGACGTGGGCCAGGAGCACGGGATAGGCGCGGAGCAAGCCAGTCACGACGCGCAGGCTCTCGCGCCAGAAGGCGCCCTTGTGGCGCGGGACGGCGTTGGTGGTGAGCAACCAGACAAGGTCGTACTCGCGCGGTCCGAGCGCGGTGGCGGCCGGACCGGGCGCGACGCCGCCGAGCGCCAGGAGCTCGCCGCCGGCCTCCACGGCGAAGGAAAGCTCCGAGAGGCGCAGCGAATCCTCCACTGCGGCCAGCAACTCGCGCCCCTGCACGCGCACCTCGGCCGCATCCTCGGGGCGCATGGCCGAAGCGAGGGAGAACGCGTCTCCAGCGCGCGGTGCGCGCACGACGGCCTCACATCGAGCCAATGTCCACCTCGCGGGTGACGGCTCGCACCGTGAGCGGGAGCGGCAGGACCTGGCGCCAGCACACGCGCCCGGCCTTGGTGAACTTCGAGGAGATGGTGGCGCGCGCGAGGTCGTCGTCCGAGGTTCCCGCCGAAGCAACGGGAGGGCTCACCGGGTCGAGGTGGCTGAAGTCCGCGCCCGCCCAGAACTGGCCGTTGCTCTTCACCTCGAGCGAGACCCGGCTCACGTTCTTCTGCTTTTCGCGCGCCACCGCGAGGTCGAGCGCCTCGCCCTCGGGCGAGTAGCCCAAGCCGATGTAGACCAGGCTCGCCGTCTCGGTGGTGCCGGTGCCGGTGATCACACCCACGTCACCGTTCGACGCGACGGTCGTGGGCCCGTAGATGATGCCGTCGACGATCACGTAGACGTTGCGATTGGCCAGGTAGTTGATGCCGTGGAACGTGAAGATCCCCGTTGGTCCCGAGGTGAACGGGCCCGAGCTCTTGATCCACGCGTCGAGGCAGATCGGTGTCCCGGTTCCCACCTCGCCTACTGCCACGGCCGCGCCAGCCTCCGTCTCGCCGATGCCGTCACCGATGTCGAACTCGAGGCCGCCGCCGGACTCGCCCGCGGTCTCCGTCGCCTCGTCGTCCAACTCGAGGCGTGAGCCCAGGCGCACAATCCAAGCCGGGCCGCCGCCCTCGTCCGCGAGCGCCACGTAGACCGCGTCGTAGCCGTCCTCGGGAATGGTGCAGACGCTGATGGCCTGCTGCGGGACGTTGTTTGCGTCGAGGCAGAGCTCGTGCGCCGCCCAAGCCCACATCTGTTCGTCGGGGCAGTAGACGCCGCTGAGGAGCACGCCGTCCTCGCGCACGGCCCAGACCTGCGCCCACGGGTCGTCCGCGTAGCACCACTCGATGATCTGGTGACCGAGGAAGAAGTGCTCCGCCGCGAAGCTCACGTCTTCGGCGGGGTAAGTGCCGCGCGAGAAGTCGAACTCGATGGCGCGGGCGGCCGTGCCCTTGTCGCGCACGAAGAGCAGCTTATTGCCCACGATGGTCGGGGCAGCCCACGCCGAGCCGATGTCAGACTGCACGTGAGCGTCGATGCTCGAGGGCGTGAGCGGTCCACCGGACCCACTGGCGGTCCACACCTGGCCGTCCGTGCCGAGGAAGAGCTTGTCCTTGCCAAGCGCCCACCGCGCGAGCTCGCGGCGCCGAGCGGCCAAAGTGAAGAGCACCGAGTCTGCGTCGGTCGGGAGGAGCGGCTGATCAAAGTTGAAGTAATCGCCAACCGCGCTCGTGAAGACCTCGGCCGGGCGCTCTTCGGTGCCGAAGAACGTGAGACGGTCCTCGAAGAACGCGACGGAGATCGGCTGCTCGGTTCGCAGGAGGTTCCCGCTGCCGTCGTACACGTTGAAGGGGTTGGTGCCCTTCGGCGGCTGCTCCGCGTAGTCGGGCGCGGCGCCATGGTCGATAAAGGTGGCCTGATTCGAGTCGCCCACCCAGCCGAAGATCCCGTTACGCCCGCGATACACGCGGAACGTGACGAAGTTGGGGTTGGTGGGCAGGTACTGCGCCGGCACCGTCCCCGAGTACATCGTGATCGCCACGTTGCGGACCGTGGAGAGAGCCAGCGTGGCCGCGGTGGTGATCGACTGGTCGATCGACTGCCACTGGGTGGGGCTCGTGTTCGGGTAGTTGCCGTTGTTCGAGCCGACCAGCGAGACGTAGTAAACGCCCAGGTACTTGGCGAGCCAGTTCTTGGAATAGACGGCGACCGGGTCGAAGTCGGCGGCGCCAGTTAGGTAGAAGCCGCCACCCGTGCCGACCAACACGCCGAGGCTCTCGCTAACCTGCCCGGTCTCATTCTTGGTGATGGCCGTGACCATCCACTGCCACGCCTCGGGGATGGTCCCGTCCGTGGGCGTGCCTGTGTTGGTGGCGACCACGTCCAGAGAGGTTGCGTCGAGGTCGAGCACCGGCGAGATCGCGGCTGCGGTCTTGCTGAAGTCCATCGCCGAGAGCGACCACCGGCCGGCGTCCTGGCGCTCGAGGATCAGCGGGTCGTAACCAGCGCACGCCAGGAACAGGATGTCCCCGCTCTGCACGTAGCGGATCTTGTAGAGGTCCGCGGCGTGGTACGGCGAGGAGCCGTAGAGCGAGTTGTAGTAGGTGTTGAAGACGCGCTGGCCCTCAACCCACACCGAGAAATACTGCTCGCCGAACTCGAGCACGGCGTTCTGCTTGCCGTCCGTGTCCGAGAAGTAGAACGGGATGAGCCGCGGCCGCAGGCCCTGGATGACCTCCACCGCGCCCTGATTTGGAGGTGCGATGTTGATCTGGTTCGAGTTCGCTAGCCCCACGAACCGCGAGCCCGGCCGGCTGAGCCAGTCGCCGTGCTTGGTGATGATCGCGTCGCGGCACACGCGCAGACCGCGGCCGTAGCGCGGGCTCTCGGTGCGTCCGTAGAAGCTGGGCGCGAGCTCACCAGCGGCGAAGCTGGATTGGCGGAAGGGCTTGGCAGCCATCAGCCCCTCGCAGCGATGAAGGAGCTATCCGGGCGCGGGTCGGGCTGGCGCATGTTGCCCTCGGCCGCCATCGCCGTGCGGAGCACCGCCTGGGCCTTCTTGTCGAAGGCGTCGGCGAGCTCGGGGCGGCCGGCGAGGCTGAGGGCCAGCTCCGCGGCAAGGCGCCACTGCAGCGCGTCCGTGAACAGCGCGGGGAACGTCGTCGCGTCGGTGATCTGCGCGGTGTAGACGAGGATCGCCGAGCTGGGGTCCGTGACCGACACCCACCACGCGCCATCGCTCTGCAGGTGGTTCAGGTTCGCCGCCTGGAGCGAGCGGTAGTAGAGCGCGCCCGTCGCGTCGGTGGTGATCGCGTTCTTGGCGTAGGTGACGGTGGAGTCCCACGCAGCCGGGTCGTCCGCCCAGTCCGTGAAGATGTGGCCGTCCACGTGCTCGAACGACGGGAGTGGCACCTGGCCGTTGATGGCCGGGAGCAACGAGATCTGGGTGACGCCGAAGAGCCCGAGCAGGTTGCCCAGGAGCACCGGCGCCATGGTCGCGCCCGGCCGGAGGCCGTCGAAAATGTACTGGGGCTCGAGCAGGTCCGTGGGGTCGCTGTACGCGTGATCCCAGCCCGGCAGGTTCCCGGGCGCACTCGGCGTCAGCGTCGTGTCGAGCGCCAGGACCGCCACGCGGGTGGCCCAGCCCCACCTGAAGCGCGAGAGCAGCTTGTCGCGGACGCTCGGATAGAGCACCGCGCACACCGCCGCGGGCTGCGAGGCATCGTTCACCGGGTTGAGGTCGGTGATGAACTGCGTAATCCCGCAGCGAGCGAGGGCGATGTTGCAGACTGCGGCCTCAGCGGTGGTGGCCACGATCGCTCCTCGCCCGGCCTACACCGCCAGGCTCAGCCCGCCTTCGGAGCCGACTTCGCCTTGCGCGCGGCGAGCTTCTCGTCCGCGGCCTTCTTGGCCTCGGCCTTGAGCTGCTCGTTGAGCGCGTCGGTGAGTGCCTTGTGCTCCTCGTGGGAGACCGGCTCGCCGTCCTCGTTGAGCCAGCCCGGAGGCGGGACCGAATGGCGGCCGCTGTCAGGCAGCGTCACCTCGGAGCCCACCGGGTAGAGGTGGCTGTTGGGGCCGTAGTAGGCCTCTCCCTGCACGATGTACTTGGCCATGGCTTGCTCCTGAGCAACGCGCCCCGGTTACGCCGGGAACACGCTCCCGATGACGGCGGTGGTGATGTTGCCGACGGTGGTTGCGCCCACCACGACGTACCGGACGCCGACGTAGCGCTTGGTGATCCCAGTGGGGAATCGAGTCAGGCCGAATTTGTAGCCGGCCGTAAGGCTCGCCACGGCGATGGCCGGGGTGGACTCGAGCACGTCGGGCGAGCTCAGGTCGGAGTTGCTCGACTGGATGAAGTCGAGCTGAACCGAAGTGCCGTTCGCGAAGGCCGTCGTCACCCGCGAGTCGATCATCAGGTGCGAGTTGCCCGCGTCGCTCGGCGCCGTGTTGCCCTGCACGTCGCTGCCCGGGCTGCCCAGGTCGTAAGCGTTGGTGCAGTAGACGGTGGCTGCTCCGCCGCTGCCCACGTCCTGCTTGTCCGAGAGGATTGCCTGCAGATCTTCCAGCATGGTCGTTGCTCCGAGGCCGCTCGCGGCCCAGAAAGGGTTACGAGATCGCG
This sequence comes from Deltaproteobacteria bacterium, assembly GCA_018266075.1. Classification (GTDB taxonomy): domain Bacteria; phylum Myxococcota; class Myxococcia; order Myxococcales; family SZAS-1; genus SZAS-1. The sequence continues at coordinate 46,979 of JAFEBB010000017.1, forward strand.
GCCTCGGTCGTGGTCATCTGGTCGGCGATCTTCACGGGCACGCCGAGCAGCTTGATCACCGGCTTCCCGGCGACCTCCTCGTAGGTCAGCGTGGACTTGCTGATCGAGTTCACGGCCTGCTGGTGGAGGTACGTGGAGAGCTTGCGCGGCACGTACCAAACGAGGTTCACGAGGCCGGGCTGGAAGATGCGGTGGTACGCATCGATCGCGGCCATGATCAGGTCGTTCACCGGGCTGCCCACGGTGCCGCCGCTGATCGTGCTCATGTCGATGTTGCGGACCGCGGCCACGAAGCGCGGGTCCTTGATCACGAGACCCAGCTTCCAGGTCCAGTCGCTCACGAGGCCCACGAAGCGCTTGCCGTTGTTGCTGGGGTCGATGAGCTGCTGCCCCATGTCCTTGTGCTCGATGCCGCCCTTGCTCCCCTTCGGGAACATGAGGTGCACCGTCTCCTCGCCCCAGCCGACGAGCAGCATCGAGGCGTTGGTGTTCGAGCCGCCCGAGCCCCACTTCACGATCTGCTTGCCGAAGAGCGCGGTGGTGGTGCTCGCGAGGCGAGTCAGGAACCCGCTGAAGGTCGAGGGGTCGGTGCCCTTGTTGTCGTAGAGCGTCGAGGACTCGCCGCTCTGCGAGAAGGCCGACATGAAGGCCATGTCTTCCGACGCCCGGAAGGCGGGGCCGTTCCCGTTGAGGTTGGCCTCCTGCTCATCCACGATGCTCTGCGCGTTGAGCATCGTCACCGGCTCGGTGATCTGGTTGGTGGTGCTCTTGGTCGGAGCCACGCCCTCGTTGAAGCGGCGCTTGCCCACCGTGGGCAGGGTCTGGCGGAGCGTGAACTTGTAGCCGTCGGGCAGGTTGCCCTCGCGCACCGGCGCGTCGCCGATCAACGGCGTCAGCTTGGCGAGGTACTCGACGACCTTGGAGATCGCGCCGTCGGGGTCCGTGCGCCGGTAGAAGTCCACCAGCGAGGGGAAGGTGGCTCCGATGACTGCAGACGCTGCCATGGCTCAGCTCCTCAGCAGGCTCACGCCTGCGGATTCGGGTTCGTGTAGAGGCCCGCCATCGCCTCGAGAGGGGTGCGCTCGCCCTTCGCGGCGCCGTTGGCGCGCTGCGTGCCGGCGATGGAGTCCTCGGCGAGCACGCGGCCCGCGCGAGCGAAGGCGCGGAACAGGGCCGGGTGATCGCCCAGGCCGAGTCCGGCGAGCGCCTTGCGGAGGTCGGTGCCGCCCAGCTTCTCGACGGCGATGCGCGCGAACTTCACGCTCTCGTCGAAGTGAGGGCCGCCCAGTTCCTTGTCGTTCTTGATCGCGTCGGCCCAGGACTTCTGCTCGGCCACCTGCGCCGCAGCAGCCTGGCGGGCCGTCTCGGTCGACTTGAAGTAGGCGTCGGCAACCGCCTGGGCCTGCTTCTCGTTCAGGCCCTGGGCCTTCGCGAGCTCGCGGAGGCCACCCAGCGCGGGGTCGGTCTTCTCGATGCCCTCGGGGAGCTTGAACTCGAAGCTGTCGGCGAGCGCCGAAGTGGCAGCCTTCGCGGCGTCTGCGTCGGTCTTCGCGTCGGTCTTCTTCTCCGACGCGTTCGCACCAGCAGCCTGGCCGGTGGTCTTCGCGTCGGTGGTGGTTTCGGGCGCGCCGGTCAGCGCAGCGGTGTTGCTGGTGGAGGTGGCGCTCGTCCCGGTCGTGTCGGCGTTGCTGCCGGCGTTGCCCTGGGTGTTACCGCTCGTCGCCTCGGCCATCGTGCTGCTCCCGGCCAGCGTCGACTTCTTGCTGGCGAGAGACAGCCTCAGTGACCATGTGGGCGTAATCGGCTGGAGCGACCATTCGGCACTCGAGCATCAGGTCGCGACCGATCGAGCGGCGGCCTTCGAGGTACGCGGCGGCGTGCGTTTGCTCCCCTGCGAAACTCTTCGACATCAGCCCGGATTGGCCGTCGATCAGGTCCCAGATCCAGCGACGACCCGCAGCCGTGGCGAGCACTTCGCGGAGATCGTTCTCGTGCTGTAGCCGGCGGTTCTCGGGCGTCACGGCTGGCCACCGTTGTCAGGAGCGCCCTGCGCTGCGGCGATGCCACCAAGCTGGCCCAACGCGGTGTCAGGGCCGGTGCTCGCCTGGCCGAGGTTCTTCGCGGCCTGCGCGGCGGCCAGCCCCTGCTTTGCGGCCGCTTCGGCTTGCTGCTGCTTCTGTCGCTGCGCGCGACGCTGCTGCACCTGCTCGGGCGGACGCATCACCTTGGGGTTGGCGCCCAGCGAGCGGCCGGCCTCGTAGGCGACCTCGTCGAAGTCCACCACGTCGAGCACGTCCGGGTTGACCTGCGCGAGGTTGCCCACGAACGAGGTGAACTGCTCGAGGCCGGAGAAGCCCGCGGCCTTCATCGCCTGGGCCATGATCGACGTGTACTCGACGCGCAGCGGCTGGCGAGCCAGGACCTTCGGCGGCGGAGGCAGCAACCCTGCGGCGAGCGCAACGCCGTAGTAGCGCGACACCATCGGGTTGAGGAGCTCGTCCGTGAGCCGCTCGAGCACTGGCCCGAGTTGGAGCATCTTCTCTTCGTGGCGCTCGGCGACCTCGCGAGCGGTGACGGGCTGTCCCTGCTCGTCCTGCTCGCTCATCATCAGCCACAGGTTTGAGGAGAACGCGGCGTTGATCTTCTCCTCGCGCGCGCGGATTCGGCCTTCGAGCGCGGGGAGCGCCTGCGGGTTCACCTGGATCGCGGGCACCACCGATGGGCCCTTCAGGTCGTCCACGTAGTTCACGGCGCCGGGCAGCATCGACACCTGGCGCATCTGCATTTCCACGCCAGCGTTCACCGGCGGGTCGGCGAGGAGCTCCGCAACAAGCGAGCTCTTCCGCTCGAGGAGCTGGAGTTCCTTCACGTCGCCAAGCGCCTCGTAGCCCGGGCCGTAGCCGTAGGCATCGCTGAGGCTGGTCACCGCCCAGCGCGGGGCCACGACGGGGAAAACCTCGTAGCCCTTCTCGGAAAGCAGCGGCGCGCCGTCCTCAGCGTCCTTCTCCATCCAGCACGACGCGAACGGCATGTTCAGCGGGCCGGGCCGAGTGTGGTCGTATTCCTCGCGCGGGCAGACGACGTGCAGGACCTCGATCAGCGCGTCGTAGTTTCCGGCGTTGTAGAGGTCGCGCACCCGCTGGGAGACGACCTTCAGCGGCTGGCCCGGCTTCTCGAACTTCTTCACGAGCTGGCTGACGCTGAGCGAAGTCTCTCGGTAGAGCGTGTCGACCACGCCGCGGTCGGACAGCCCCAGCACGTACTCGCCGACCGGGATCGGGTACGCGCGAATCTGCCCGGGGCCGTCGTTGTCCAAGAACATCGGACTGGTGCCGAAGACCGAGATGTCCGGATAGAGCACCTGCAACCCGTTGTAGAGGTTGCTCTTGAGCATCATCATCCGGAGCCGCTGCTCCACGATGCTCGTCCAACCCATCACCTCGTCGCGCTCGGCGAGGTCCGGATCTGCGGTGGTGATCGAGTACCAGGGCCGCGCCGGAGAGGTGATACCGGCCATCATCCCCGCGGCCTGCGTGCGCACGGCGATGGTGGCCGTGTTGTTGATGATCCGCGCTTCCTTCTTCTGGCCCGCGGTCGTCGCCTCGGTCTGGAAGAACCGCGAGCGGCGCGGGGCCATGTAGTACGAAAGGTCGCGGTACACCGGCTCCCAGCTCGAGCGGCGAATCGTGAGAAGCGCGTTGAAGCGCTTCATGTGGCGCTGACGAAGGTCGCGACTCACGGCCCGCCTCCGAGCAACGAGCCCTGGGGCGGCGTCGTCAGGAACGTGGATTGAAGCCCGCGCTTCGCAGCGATGGACCGCAGCGCGGCGCGGCGACCCTGAATCAGCGCGTTGAGCTGGTCAGGCGCGGCCGGCGGTGAAGGAACATTCGTCTGAGCCGCAGCGGTGGGCGTGCCCATGGTTCAGCCTCGAGCGTGGGGGTTGTAGTCGGCGGCGGAAGCGCGGCCAGGCCGGAGACCGAGCAGCGAGCGCGCGGCCACTGGGAACGCGAACGACAGGCAGAGCGCGTCGGCGCGGTTGGGGCTAGGAAGCCCGCGCGCCTTCGTGTCCTTCTTCGCCTCGAGCTGCAGCTTCCCGTCGAGGCGCGGGACCGTCTCCGGACCTAGGAGGTCGTCGCGCAGCACTTGGTCCTTGGGGATCGCGCCGCCTTCCTTGAGCCAGTCGCGCGCGGCCTTCCACATCTCGGCGCGCTTGTTGAGGCAGCCCGGATCGCGGGGAGCGTCGGCGAAGTTCACCGGGAGCCAACGGCGGCCGAGGGTCCGGCCCACGCTCACCACGCCCGTGCCGTAGCCGAGGTCGATGAAGACGGCGTCCGCTTGGTGCTCGTCCTCGAACGAGGCCAGCAGGTTGGCCACGTGCACGTCGTTGTCGTTCTTCGGCTGGGTGTGGAGGATTCGGAACGCGAGGCCCTGACGCAGGCCGATCACGATCTCGTCGTCGCCTTCCCAGGCGTTGTCGAGCGTGAGGATCTTCGGCGCGAAGTTGTACTGGCCCTCGCCGAGGTGCTTCCCGAAGGCCGCGTCCACGTCGGTCTCGGAGATGAACTGCGAGGCCGACTGCGCCGGAAACATCCCGCGCACGCGGACCTTCACGTAGTCGCTGTCCTCGCCGTTGTCGTCGATCAGCTTCTGGATCTGGGCCTTGTTCGTGCCCTCGACGGTGCGCGAGTCAATCTGCGAGGTGCGCCAGCGGTGCTTGAACTTCCGGAAGCACTCGCGGAAGCGGCCGGTGGCGCGCGTCGGGTTGCCGAAGACGCACCAGAGGATTTCCGTGCCCTCGTCGGTGAGCGCGCCCTCGGCGACCTCCCAGACCTTGTCAGCGATCTTCGAGGCCTCGTCGAACACGAGCAGGATGCGCTTGCCCTTGTTGTGCAGGCCCGCGAACGCCTCGGTGTTGTGCTCGGACCAGGGGAGCGCGTCGATGCGCCAGGTCTTCTCGTGCGAAGGGTCGGCCGAATGCAGCGAGGTCGCGGTGCACGTGAACAGCTCGCGCGTGATGCTGAGCCGGTGCCACTTGGAGACCTCGGGCCAGGTCTTGGTGCGGAGCTGTGCTTCCGTGTTCGCGGTGACGACGCCGCGCGCGTCCTCGTGGGTCTCCAGCGCCCACTTCACCAGCCAGGACACGAGCGCTGACTTCCCGATGCCGTGGCCGGAGGCGACCGCCTCCTGAATGGCCTGATGCACCGTGGCGCCGTCGCGCAGCTTCGCGCCAACGGAATCCAGGACCTCGCGCTGCCACGGGCGTGGGCCGGCGGAGTGCTCAAGCTCCGTGCCCTTCTCGCCCCAGGGAAACGCGTACAGCACGTAGCCCAGCGGGTCGTGCGTGAAGCCGGCCAGGTCCTCGGCCAGCGTGGCGAGGTCAGCGGCGCTGAGCACGGTCTCGCGCTCCCTTCAGCAGCTCCGCGAAGGCGCCTTCGAGCTCGTGCTTGTGCTTCTCCGTGAAGAGCTCGAGGTGCTTGCCCAGGTCGCGCCACGCCTCGAGACGGCTGGCCCACTTCACCTTGACCGTGAAGCCCGGCTCGTTCGCGCCGTCGTGGTGGATGTCGACGCCCACGATCGCGTCGCGCACCTCGCGCGGCAGCTCGTGGATGGGCTTCAGCCGGTTGGTCTGAGGGTCGTAGGCGTCGGCGAGGTCGAACTGCGCGATTCGGGCGATGCCCTGGAGCACACGGTCAGCGGTGATCTCCAGCCGCGCGGCCTGCTTCCCCAGCGCCACGTCGACGGCCTCGCGCACGGCCGGATTGGCCATCAGGTGCGAGGCGATCTTGTTGGCCGTCCGGGGCGAGTACCCAGCGCGCTCAGCCGCTTTGGCCGCGCACTTGTCGACCAGGTACTCGGCGACGAAAGCCGCCTGTTTGCGCGTAAGGGACACGGAACAGCGTCCCGGTCCATGTGGGCGAAATCGGCCTAGGCAGCCCGGCTCTTAGCCTTGGGCTTCTTCCACCCCAGCGACTCGGCGTACCCGAGCGCGGCCGCGAAGAGGTTTTGGGTGAGCCGGCGGAAGGCCCGGTCATCCTCGCTGGGCGCCGAGCAGTAATTGACCGCCGCCTCCTGGAGCCGGGCCGTGGGGCGCATGAGCTCGCGGCGCGGTCCCAGCTCGGTGAGCGGCTGCCCACGCTGGCGCTGGCTGTAGTGGCCCTGGCAGATGCTGTCTCGGAAGACGGGACGGCCGCACTCGTTCACGCCCACGTCGGCGGTGCACGTGTCGCTGAGGTCGGCCGAGCCGGTGGCGTTGTCGGCGAAGGACTTGCGCATCAGTGCACCTCGTCGAGCGTGACGATCCGCTTCGGCTCGATGCCCTGGGCCTTCTGCGCCTCGGTGAACTGCGCGCGCACCTGGGCCAGCTTCGGCAGGAGGAGCCCGATGATCTCCTCGTCGGTCCGGCCCTGGCCCATGAGCATGACCATGCCAGCGCTGACGACGTGGCCAGCCACCAGCGCCTTCGCACTGCCTTCGGGAATGCCCAGGCCGGAGAGCCGCTTCACGGTCCGATTCACTGATGCTTCGAGCGCGCGCAAGTAGCGCTCGCCGTCCGCCAGCGCCGCGGGCGCCGGGTCAGGAGACTTCGTGCTGTCCAAGGGGGCTTTCTGCCTGCCGGAGCGCGACCCGCCAGATCGACGGCGCCAGCAGGAAGACGCTACACGAGCGGACAAGCGAGCGCTAGCCGGCGTGAGCGCCAGACACGCACATAACGTCGAGGTCGCGGATCGTGTCTTTCTCGAGGACGGCAAGCCAGAACGCCGCACCCTCGTCGTGCTGACGCGCTTCGGAGAGGAGCCGGGATGCGCGGGCTGGATCGCGCGCAATCGCTGCCCGCAGGCGCTTCCAGTAGGCCTCGACCAGGTGCGCTTTGTGTGCCGACGCGGCCTGGCCTCGCAACAGGGCGTCGTGCTCGTCGGGCGTGAAGTGCGCGAACTGCATGATGGGTCTCCTCCTACCCCTCTCGACAACAAGCCTACGCCGCCTGAACAGTGCGGAGTCAACCCGTCCCTATCGCCGTTCCGCGCGCGGGATAGAGCTCGCCTCACCACCTCGGCTTCCTGCCCTCGCGTCGCGCAGCGACGAGTTCCCACGCGACGGTGTGAGGGTCGGGCACCTTCTCGGTCGGATCGCCCATCTCCATGAACGCCTCGAGATCGACCGCGCGCACACGCCAGGCGCCAGCACGCTTGCTCGCCTTGATCTTCCCCTTCACGCAGTAGTCCCTCACCGTGTCCTCGGAGATGCCGGTGCGGGCGGCGACCTCGTCGGTCGTAAACCACCGCAGGTGATCGGGCGGTGGCGCGTGCACGCAACCAGCCGCGCGTGCGAGCTCCTCGCGCACCACGCGGCGGATGATCTCTTCGAGCACAGCTTCGATGGGTCCGGTGGGCATGGCCGGACCGTAGCTCAATCGGCGCGCCGCTTGGTCCTCGGCTGCGTGATCTTCACGGTCCGTGGCTGCGCGGTGCGCACCTTCACCCCGGGCCACTCCGCCGTGCTGAGGTTCTTCTCGACGAAGTTGTCGAGCGCCCAGCGAGGCACGAGCTTGCGCGCGCCCACCTTGAGCACAGTGAGCTGGCCGTCCGTGATCAGCCGGTACACCGTGGAGTAGTGCACGCGGAGCTCGTCGGCGACCTCGTAGACGGTGAGGTACTTGGGGTCGGGCACGCTCGAGTTCTACCAGAGCGCCAGACCTCGGGGCCTAGGCCGCACCGGCGAAATTCTTGAGCGCGGCGTGCACCTGCCTGACCAACTCCTGGCGAGCCTTCGTGACCTCTTGCTCGTCCAAGCCACCGACGAAGTTCGGAGCCTCGACGAGCACCCTCAACGCCTGCAACGCGTCGGTGAGTTCCTTGCGCAGCTCCCGCTTCACCTCTTCTGTCGCCATGGTCAACCCCCAAGTGAGTGCCCAGACGCTACCACCGGGGTCAGACATCGCCGGGCGTGGGCGGTCTACTTTCGGCTACTCGAGCGCTGTCACGCTGCGGGCTCCCAGTCGTCGGGGTGAACTTCGTTCCACGCCTGCTTGTCCGCGCGGTCGACGTAGTCACCGAGCTTCTCCAACTTGAACAGCGCGCGGAAATCCCAAGGCGGGAGTTTGGTCATCTTCCCAGGCCAGTCGTCGCGCAGGTACAGCACCGACGCCTTGAGCAAGAGCTCGCGCGCCTTGGGCTTGGTGCACCCCTTGCGCTCGACGATGAAGTCGATTCGCTTTTTCATCTGAGCGTTGCACTCCCGGCTTGAGGCCAGGAAGCCGTGATCGTCCACCGCGTGCTCGGGCAGTAGTTTCATACGCTGGCCGTAGAGAATCTCGCGAAGGTCCTCGTGCTCCGAGGGCTCGCGCTCTGGCTTCTCTGGGGGCGTCGACTTGAGCTCGAGCTTGGGCCTGGCCGGATCGGGCGCTGGGTCGTCGTTCTCGGCGCCACCGTCGAGGGCGCTTTCCTCCGGCCTGGCCGGCTCGGGGCCACCACGATCGACCGGCGGAGCCTGCTCGGATTCCGGCGCCTCACCCCCGTCAGGGGCTGCCGCTCCGGCGCTGGCCGGAGAAGCAGTTAGATCGTCTAACGTCCCACGTCCCACGTCTGGCGGTGCCGCGGCATCCGTGGTGCGGTGGCCGTTTTCACCGTTATGCGGTGCCGTCTTCGGTGCCGCTTGCGGTGGATTCTGCGGTGAAGGACCGTCGTGGCGGTTGGAGAAGCGGCCCCTCTTGCCCCGCGGTTGGGTGGCTGCAGCGGCTTCCCGCGCAGCTCACTTCGCGCGCGCCTTCGTCTCCGCCTCGGTCATCACCTCGCCGTTCCACTCCCACCAATCGTGGATTTCGATCTCGCCATTCTCTTTGGCGTCCAGGAAGCCCGCGTCCACCGCGGCCTTCACGAAGACGCCGGGATCGCCGCCCCACTCGGCCGCAGCCTCGATCTCGCCTGCCGCGTGGCGCCCAGAGAACACGCCCTTGGTGCAGTGTTTGGAGCAGTAGGCGAACAGCGCCACGATGTACCAGCCGGCCTTCTTGTCGCCCAAGGCCAGGCATAGCCTGCGCGTCTTCGGGTGCTGCGGCAGTTCGTTACTCAGTGCGAACCAATCGATCATCGCGCTTACCCCTCCTCGCCCTCGTCGTATTTCTCGCCCGCGCGCTTGTCGGCGGGTGATTGGTTGGTGCTCTTGTTCTCCGCTCGGATGGCCTCGATGGCTGCCCACACCGCCTGCTTCGACACGCCGGAGCCGTCGAGCAGGTTCTGGGCCTTCCGTGGCGTGATGCCCGGCAAACCGCACTCGCGCAGCACCTTCAAAGCCTTCGCAACGTCGTCGGGGTCGGCCTTCGCCAACGGCGCGTCGGCCGCCTTTCGCTCCTCGCGCGCGGCGTAGACCTCGTCGGCGGTGAGCGTGCAGTCGCCGTTCCACTCCACCTCAACGTCGTTGTGCTGCTGGTTCCACTTCGTGGAGAAGTGCAGCCCCTTTCGGTGCGGCGCGTTCGGCTTGTTGACCACAAACACGCGCCTGTACTCCTCGTGCTCGGTGCCAGGCTCTACGCCCACCACCCAGGAAAGGCGCACGAAGTCGTGGAAGGCGCCTGCGCCTGCAGCCCGGTGCGCAGCGAGCGAGCCACGAGACTTGCTGGGGTGCCGGATCAGCACGATCGCGACGTTGTGCTCCTGGGCCACCCAGCGGAGCGCGTCGAGGTACTCGCGAACGTGCTGCGAGTTATTCATCTCGAGGCCCTTGTCCATCGTGGAGAGCACGCCGTCGATCACCACCAGGCGCACAGGCGCGTTCATCTCGTGGGCGTTGTGCTCGATCGTCTGGCTGAAGCGCAGCGTGCCGCTCGGGAAGCTGAAGCGGGGCTGGTTCCGGAGCCTGGAGTCGGCGAGCTCGAGCTTGAGCTTGCGCAGGTCGATGTTCCGAATCAGGCGCAGGTCCGCGCGCGCCGCTCGTAGGCGCTTGGTAACGGTCTTGTGCGGGCTCTCCTCGGTGGTGAAGTGAAGCGAGGCCGAGGGCGTTCCGATCGCGAGGCCGCCGGGCAGGTCGTGCCCGCGGCTGAGGCGGGCCTCGTGGTCGCAGATCACCGCGCTCTTGCCGTCGCCGCCGTAGCCTTCGAGGTTCGACACCTCGCCCAAGGGCCAGACGCGGTCGATCGCGTACTCCCAGTCCGCCGGCTCGATCTCCGAATACGGCGTGGTGGGGAATGGGTCGAACTTCAGCGGCGGCTTCTTCTCGCCCTGCCCCACCACGCGCAGCGGCGTGGCGTTGTCGTAGGCGCGCTTGAACTCCTCAGTGGAGATCGACGCGATGTCCCGCTTGGGCGGCTTCTGCTCATTCATGGCCCTGCTCCTCGAGATGAATCCGGCGAACGTCTGCCTCGCGTGGTAGGGCCGCGAGGATCTGCTGCACGTACTTCTCGCCCGTCTTGTCGGGGTGCGTGCCGACCTTGAACTTCGTGCCCACGGGCCAGCGCACCTTCGCGAGCGCCTGCGCACCGCCGGAGGCGATGCCGATGATCGGGCAGGCCATTCGTGCCTCGCGCGTCTTCCGGATCGCAGCCAGGTGATCCGCCAAGCCCTCGCAGATCAACACCGAGTCGAAGTCGGAGCCCTTGGCGAGGTCGGGGTCGCCCTTCAAGAGGGCGTGGCCGTAGTGGTCAGCGAACAGCAACCCCGACGCCGCGCAGTTGGCCGGCCACCTGGTCTTCGGCTCCGAGCCGTCGATCGCGCGCGCGTGGAGCGACCCGAGGTCGCCGTTCGGCTCGTAAGCCCGAATTACCAACCGCCAGCTCGAGGACCACGACTGCGGCCACCACTTGGGCCAGGGATACTCGCGCGGCAAAGCGCGGCTCTCGTCGAGGCTCTCCTCGCTGTACGGGTAGAGGTTCCGCCCGCGGAGGTACGCGCCGACTTCGGCGTCCTGGTCGACGGTGCTGCAGGCGCTCCAGAGCTTCTCCATTTCGGCAAGCGGAGGGCGCTGGGGCGGCGGCCGAGTCGCGGCAACCGGGAGCGGCGGCAGAGGCTTGCGCGGCGAGCCGTCGGTGGGCGTGCACAGTCCAACCGCAGCCGCAGCCGCGACCACGTCAGCCCAGCGAGGATCTCCGCGGTCGAGCTCCGCGCCCACCGCGCGCCAGCGCACGAGGTCGACAGCGTCGCCCCCCTTCAAGCACTCCCAGCAGCGCCAGCCGACTCCATCAGCGCGAACGCCAAGGGCGCCGCGCTTGTCGCCACGGGATGGGTGGCGTTTGGGCGCGCCGCAGCTCGGGCACGGCCCCAAGCCGCGCTTGGCGTCGCCCTCAAGGCCGAGAGCGAGGGCTGCGCGCACAACGCCGCAGCCGCGGATCTCCTCGAGCGCGCTCACGCGACGCGCTCCTCGTAGACCATGCACACCGGGAACGTGGTGATGGGATCGGCGAGGATTCCCGCGTCGTTCATCTTCCAGTGCCGGTTGAAGGTCGAGAGCGCGGTGGCCGGCACCACCAGCACGGTGTCCTGGACCTTCACCAGGTAGTGCACGTCCCACGGCGCGCGGTCCTTCAGCTCGGAGTATTCCGCGCCAATGAAGGCGTCGCCGTCCGCAGCGACGGCGCAGAACGTCCGGCCGCCCGCCTTGATGGTGATGCTCCGCTCCTCGCGCAGCAGTCGCGCTGGCGTCTCGGGCGTGGCGTCGAACACCCGCATGGACGGCAGCGTCGAGAAGAGCTGCCGAGCCTCCTGAAGCCAGTCGATCTCGCTAACCACGGTTCTTGACCTCCTCGTCGCTCTCCAGCGTCGAGCGGAACGCGGTCAGCGTGGACCGCCAGGCGGTGAGCTCCATGTCGTGCGGCTGGGCGCCGGGCGGGACTGCGCGCTCAGGCGGCAACTCCGCCAACAGGATCTCGGTCACGAACCAGCTCGTGGCCCTTGCGACCTCGATGGAGTCCTTGCGCGCGCGGAGCACGCTCTCCATGAAGATGATGATCCGGCGCATCATGGCCGGCGTGATGTGCTGCCCCGCCGTGCCGCGCTCACACGCCGGGCACTCCACGCCGCAGCGCGGGCACTCCGACTTGGTCTCCACCACCGCCGCCTTGTTCTCGATCTCCATCCCCGCTCCTCGGAAAAAATTCGCCGGTGGCCCCCCGCTGGCGATCGGGGGACGCACCGGCTTGGGATTGCTCCCAACTTGTCCCGCTCGCCAGAACGGGGCCGCTCACGCGGCGAAAGCTCTAATTCGACTGTGCAAATACCCTCTCACCAGAAGCGCAGACGGGTGCCTGCGCCGGGCGAAAAGCCCAGTAATTGTTTAGGTTAAAGTCTGTAAGTTTTAAGTCGCGAGTTGAGTAGCAAGGCGCAACTTGCGCGTCAACGCGCCCGCCCGCTGACATTTCCTCACAAAGCCGCGTTTCGTTTTCTGCGTGCGCGAACCTCATGCCGACCTCCGGCGCGGGGCCGTGCGGCGCGGCTTGTGGCGGCCGTCCTGGTTCTTCCACTCGGCGGGCGGCTTCCAACGCAGGAGTTCGTCGAGCGTCACCTTCCCGTTCGTGGCCTTCACGATCTCAAGACAGGCATCCGCTCCGACGTGTCGGCGCTTGCCAGTGAACAGGCGGGAAAGAGCCGAAGGGGACATGCCCACCAACCTTGCAAACGCCGTCTTTCCGATCGGCGGCGAGTGGTTGGACAGGAACTCTTCGAGTGGGTGAAGCGGCATGGTTGACGGACATTGTTGCCATATCCGGGATTTTTGTGCAATCAGCGCAACGTCGTCCCGCGGCGCAGGGCGCATTGAGGACAATTATTGCCCCTTCGGCAAACGGCATGGCAGACTCGGCGCCATGAAAAAGCGCCCGCCGCGATCCGCAAACGCCAGAGGGGTTTCCCCAACGGAGCAACCGCCCGACCAGGCGGAGCTCGCTGAAGCGTTGGACATGGTGGATGAGATTCGCTCCGCGCCACACGAAGTGGCCTCGTCATCAGAGGAGGCCAAGGCCCTCGAGAAGGAGGCAGTCGAGAACGCTGAGCGCGAACTCGCCAAGGCCAAGCCGAATGCGAAGTTTAGAGACCAACTGCTCTCTTCTATTCGGATGGCGATGGCCAATGCCAATATCAACCAGACAGAGCTCGCGAAAAGGTCTGGACTGAGCAAGAGCGTGGTGAACCGTCTCCTGAAGGGAAGTCGCGGCTTCAACCTCGTTCAGCTTGAACTCTTGGCGAAGGGCCTTGGTTACTCGGCGACCGACATGGTCTCCGGTCGTATGGCCGAGCAGATCCACCTGCAACACAACGCCCTTCAGCAGATTCAGCAGATCAAAGCGCAGACCGAGGAGCTTGATGAGAAGATGACGAAGACGTTGCGGCTTGCCGCGCTTCACCTTCCGGAGACTGAGAAGGCTCCGCCCAGCCTGATCGATTTCGTTCGGGCGCACCGTGAGCGCATCAGCCCGCGTGAAGTGAAGATTCTTTCGGCAGTGGGAGAGCAGCTGCACCAGGTCGGCGAGAATCCACCAGAGCAGTATTGGCTCGACCTCATCCGCTCCACGAGAAACGCCGACCCCTGGCCTCCCCGCTAGACCCGATACTGGCAACTTTGACCCCACCATGAAAACAGTGCTGATTGACTTTTTGCCAAAACTGGGATTATCGTCCACCGCGTTGCTGAATTGCGGCGTGCGCGGAAACGGGTAGGTCGACGGTAGGCAGCACTGAGCCCCGAGGAGCTACGGCGAACCGGGGAGCGCGTAGGACGCCACAGCCAGCGACGAGAAGCGGCCCAGCGCCGCGGGCATTCCGCCCGCTGCTCCACGGCCGCCTTGCGCCCCGGTCTCCGGGGAAGGACTGGCGAGAATGGTGGCATCCACGAAGAAGAAGGCGAAGGTCGTCGCGCTCGTGCCGGGCAAGACGTTGCTCGCGGAGTACTCCGAGACCTTCATGGTCCTGGCCGGCATGGCCACCGAGTCGCAGAACTTGAAAGCGGAGGCCCGCCTTCTGGAGCAGGTCGCATCCGAGGGCCCTCACCTGCGGGTCGAGTTCTACGAGGCGCTCGAGGACAAGGCCATCGCCGAGCGTGACGCGCTCCTCCCCGGTCTCGTCGAGGCGCTGCTGGCCTTCCGGCAGGCCGAGGTGGCCGTGATCGCCTCCGGCAAACCCAGGAGCACCTACTTCGACGGATGCGAATACACCGCCGATGAGGTCTCGAAGCAGGTGGCCGAAGCCGAGGCCGAGATCCGCGAACTGGCCACGCAGGAGCGCTCGCTGCGCGAGCTCGATGCCGTCGACCAGGTGCGCGACAGCTTGAACGACGCGGCGGCGAAGGTCGCGAGCACGGCGGGGGTGCGCTGATGGTCGCCGCCAATGCGTCGGAGTACACGCCGCGCGAGAGCCTCGACGCCGAGGCCAAGCAGGAGCCGAGCCGCTGGAAGCTGCTCAAGCGCGCCCTCGCCTTCCACCAGATGCGCGCCTACGAGCTAGAGGCGTACGGGCTGCGGCAGGAGCTTCGCAGCCTCTGGGCCGTCCGTGACGCGCTCGGGTCGAATGGTTCGCTGGAGGCCCTCAACATCCTCGACGACCGGATCTCCCAGAACGAGGACGCCCTCCCCGGCGTGCTTCGGGACCTGAAGAAGTCGATGCGGGCCTTTGAGCGCACCGACGCCAAGGTGGTGGACGCGGGCGGCCTGACGTTGGTCAAGGTCGGCCTCGGCGGCGATTCCTTCTGCGGCCACTACTACTACGACAGCGAGCTCCAGAACGTGCGGCAGACGCTGTCTGGGGACCTGGGCAGGCTCAAGAAGAAGCCCACCACCGCGCACGAGGACCTGGGCTTCTCGTCCCAGGCCGAGCTCGCGGCCGATTTCGAGCGGTTCCGCGAGGAGAAGAAGGCCGAGGCCCTCGTGCCCAGCGTCCAGGACGCCAACGTCCCCACCGCCCCGGCCGAGCCCAACACCGACACGCTCGCGCAAGCATTGGCGCGCAACGATCGGGTGGCCGCGTTCGAGGCGCTGCACGCGGTGGTGCTGATCCTCTCAGACCTCACCGAGGAGCGGGACAGCGACCACGCCCTGGCCGAGGGGCTGAACAACGAGACCAAGCGCCTGGAGCACGCCAAGCGTGAGCGGTCCGCCCAGGTGCAGATCGACGCCCTGACCGCCCAGCTTCGGAACGCGTTCACCAACTACGTCAACGCCGACCTCGGAGCCGTGCTTCTCGGGTGCCAGCGCGTTGACGAGGTGCCGGCCCATGACGGTCTCCACGACCGCGAGGCGGATGTCGAGGCGGTGCTCGACATGGCGAACGCGTTCATCGCGGACGCTGCGAAGCGCGGGCTCTAGGCCATGGTCAGCCCCTACGACACCGCGAGCACTCCGCCCTCGAACGGCACCGTCACCAGCGACGCCGCGGCGGAGGCCATCAAGCCCAGCGCGGCCACCCTGCGCGCGCTGGTGCTCGCGGCTGTCAGCAACTCCGGGCCCCACGGCGTGACCCGGCAGGAGATCGAGGAGCGCACGCAGCTTGAGGGCAACACGGTTCGGCCGCGCGTGAAGGAGCTACTCGCCGCTGGCCTGGTGGTGGAGACCGATCGCGTTCGCGACACGCGCAGCGGCAGGGCGGCTTTCGTGCTGGTGGCGAAGGAGTTCGCGTAGCCCATGGACGACGCGGCGAACGACATGCTCGACAGGATCGCACGGCCGAAACTCGGCCCGGACGAACTTGTCGCGGCTGTCGCTCGAGCGCAGCGAGGCGACGCCCGCGCACGGGAAGAGGTGATCCGCTCGTGCTCGCGCTTCGTGGGGACGCGGGCCAGGCGAAAGCGCTGGCTGTTCCATGGTCGCGAGGACGATGCGCTTTCCATTGGCCTGGTGGGGTTGAACAGAGCGATCGACGCCTTCGACACCACCGCCGGAACCTCGTTCATCAACTACGCTCGCTGGAGCATCGATGGAACTCTGCTCAAGGTTGGGCGCCGAGGAGCAGCGCTGGTCTCAATTCCGGGGCGCCATGACCTCGAGCAACTGTTCAAACAGTTGGACGGGAACGAGAGCCTCGACGCTCCCCTCGTCGAAGACAAGCCGAACGGGGCCACTCGCATCGACGGTCTCGCCGCCGACGGAGCCACGCCCGAAGACGCCTACCTCGCCGAGGAGGCGAAGCAGTCGGTGAATCAGCTTATCGACCGTCTTCCGGACAGGATGCGGACCGTCATCCGCGCCAGGTTCATCGACGGGAAGTCGCTCTCAGAGATCGGCTCCTGGATGGGCATGAACCAGGACCAAGCACGCAAACTCGAGACAGCCGCCCTTCAGCGGCTCGCGAAGCTCGCGCACTCAGACAAGACGCCCGCGGAGATTCGCGAAGCGGTCGCCCTCCCGCCTGTTCGGGACTTCGTGGGCGGGGCATCTCCCGCGCAACAGGAGCACCAAATGCAGATCGACGAGCCCACCAGCCCTGCCTCAACGGCGGCGAACGAGTCGCCAGCGCCGGAGCCGAAGCGCGTGAAGCGTTGCGGCGGAGTGTGCTCGAGGTGCCCCAACCAAATCGGAAGGGAAAGCAGGACCGGGCTTTGCCGCGACTGCTGGCGCTCGAAAATGGGCGCGCAACTGACCGCGAACGGTGGCCGGATGCCGAAGAAGCCCGGCCCCAAGCCTAAGACCGCGCGCCAGAAGCCCGTGCTCTTCGACGTAAGCGCACTCAGCGACGAGGACCTGGCTGCGTGCGTGGCCGAGG
The DNA here is from genome assembly GCA_018266075.1 of Deltaproteobacteria bacterium. Classification (GTDB taxonomy): domain Bacteria; phylum Myxococcota; class Myxococcia; order Myxococcales; family SZAS-1; genus SZAS-1. The sequence goes on from JAFEBB010000017.1 coordinate 63,652, forward strand.
CCGCCAAGCGCGCCCGCGAGGCAGAGCAGCGCGCGGCGGACTTGAAGTCGATGCTCAAGCGGGCGGGTGCGGCATGACCGACGAACTCGAGCGGCAGCTCCTGGAGGCCCTCCGGGCTCAAGCCGAGCGTGAGGAGCGCCTGGCTGCGGTCCTCATCAACCTGGAGAAGCGCCTCGCCGCCAACGACCAGACCACGGTCACAATCGAGCAGGCGATGGAGATCCTCGGCTGCGGCCGGAGCAAGGTGTTCGACCTCATCAAGGGCGGCCAGCTCCGCAAGGTGAAGGTGGGCCTGCACAGCCACGTGACGATGGATTCGATTCACTCGCTGCAGGGCGTGGTGCCGCGCCGGCGATCTACGTAACCGACCCTCGGAACCTGCGTAACGTTACGCAAAATGACACACGCGTTCAGGTCCAAGCCGGACGACGCCGGACGACGTTCCTAGGGGATATCGGCTAAGCACCTGAACCGACGTTCGGCGTCCCTGGATTTGAAGACCGGGCCGGTCACCAGATCCGGAAGGCCTACCAGGCTCTCGCCTGCAAGCCCGTGCAAGCTAGCCGATGGCGGGTTGGCCTGCCAGGTTCAGCGCCGGCGCAGCGCGCGCAGCATCCGCATCGGCGTCGAGCGCCGCACGCCGCCCACCAGGAACTCCAGCGCCGCGTCGAGCGTACGGCCATACGGCGGCGACTGCAGCCGCCGCGCGGCCGCGAGCGGGCTCGCCACCAGCACGCCGCGCAGGTGCGAGAAGGTCTCGAAGCCCGCCTGCCCGTGGTACGCGCCATTCCCGCTCGCGCCGATGCCGCCGAACGGCAGGCTCTCCTGGGCGAAGTGCACCAGCGTGTCATTCACGGTCGCGCCGCCCGAGGGCGTGCGACGGAGGACGTCCTGGGCGCGGTGGGCGTCGTCGTCGAAGTAATAGAACGCGAGCGGCCGCGGGCGCGCCGCGATGAACGCCAGCGCCTCGTCGAGCACGCGGTAGGTCACGATGGGCAGGATTGGCCCGAAGATCTCCTCCTGCATCACCCGCATCGCCGGCGTGGGCCCGAAGACCAGCGCCGGCGCCAGCCGCCGCGAGTGCCCATCCGACGCGCCCCCCAGCACCTCCACCCGCGCACCCTTGGCACGCGCGTCGTCGAGCAGGGCCACAAGCCGCGCGCGGTGGTTGTCGCTCACGATGGCGGTGTAGTCCGCGCCGCGCGGCAGCTCGGGGTACGCCGCGAGGGCCGCGTCGCGGAAGGCGTTGGCGAACTCGTTCTCGCGGCCCTCGGGCACGAGCGCGTAGTCCGGAGCGATGCAGGTCTGGCCGGCGTTGAAGAGCTTTCCGAGCGCGATGCGCCGCGCGGCCTTCGGGAGCGCGTAGTCCGAATGGACCAGCGCCGGCGACTTGCCGCCGAGCTCCAGCGTGGTGGGAACGAGGTTCTCCGCCGCCGCGGATGCCACCTTCTTGCCCACGTTCGTCGAGCCGGTGAAGAGCAGGTGATCCAGCGGCAGCTTCGTCACGGCCGTGGCCACGTCCGGCCCGCCCTCGACGACGGCGATCTCCTCCGCGGTGAACCGCTCGCGCAGCGCGTGCCCGAGCAGCTCGGACGTCCGCGGCGTGAGCTCCGACGGCTTGAGCAGCGCGCGATTTCCCGCGGCCAGCGCGCCCGCGAGAGGCGCCAGGGCCAGGTTCACCGGGTAGTTCCACGGCGCGATGATGCCCACCACGCCGCGCGGGATTGGCTCCACCAGCGCCTTGGAGGGCAGGAAGTACGGGCTGGGCTGCGCAGGGCGAGCCTGCATCCAATCCGCCACGTGCTTGCGCGCATCGCGCACACCCTCCAGCGTGGCGTAGATGTCGGCGAGCAGCGTCTCGTGGCGCGAGCGACCGCCAAAGTCCGCGTCGATGGCGGCCACGAAGCGCTCCGCGTTGTCCACGAGCACCCGCTCCAGCCGCGCCAGCCAGTCCTCGCGCTCGGCCAGGCTCGGGTACGGCGAGGCCGCCTGCGCGCGCCGCAGCCGCTCGTACGACTCGGCGACGGGATCGGTCTTCACGCTGCGAAGAGGGACGGTCTGCATGGCGCCTCCGCTGGTCGGACCAGTGCACCTTGCGCCCGCTGGCGTCGCCCTGTCAACCCAACCGGGCTGCTCGGGTTGCGCGCCAAACTCGCCGCATGCTACTGGTCGGACCAGTCATGACTTCTCCCGCCCGAACCCAGCCCCGTGGCTCCGTCGCCGAGCGCGTCGCGAGCTCGTTGCGCACCGCCATCGTGGCCGGTCGCTTCCGCCCTGGCGATCCCTTGCCCAGCGAGCGCGAGCTCGCCGACAAGTACGACGTGAACCGCTCCAGCGTGCGCGAGGCCATGAAGCGCCTCGAGGCCTGGGGGCTGGTGAAGATCAAGCACGGCGGCACCACGCGCGTGAGCGACTTCTTGCTCTCCGCGGGGCTCGAGCTGCTGCCTCACCTGGTCGAGCTCGGCGGCGTGGTGGACGCGAGCGTGCTCCGCGATCTGCACGAGCTGCGCGCGATGATCCTCGGCTGGTGCGCGGAGCAGGCGGCGCAGAAGGCGGATCCCGCCTCGCTCGCGCGGCTGGAGACGCTGGCGCGGCAGCTCGCGGATCCGAAAGCGAAGCCGGCGCAGCTGCAGGAGCTGGACTACGACTTCTTCGAGACGCTGGTGCAGATCACCGGCAACCGCTTGCTGCTGATGTTCTCCAACGTGGTGCGCGAGGTGTACCTGCGCGGCCGCGAGCGGTTCGTGGGGCTGTACGCGAAGGGCGTCTTCGACCCGCGGCACCACCAGCGGGCCATCGAGGCCATCCGCCGCCGCGACTCGACCGCCGCCGGCATCGCCATGCGCTCGCACGCGGTGACCGCGCTGCTCGCCAAGGAGCCCAGGCCGTGAACGCCCTCCTCGCCCAGCTCGCCGGTTCGACGCCGGAGCTCCCGGCGAACGCGCCCCGCTTCGGCGGCAAGCGCGGGCACGTGGAGAGCTACTTCTGGCGCGCGAACGATCCGGAGCGGCCGCGTGCGCTCTGGCTCAAGGCCACCGTCCTCGCGCCGCTGCAAGGCGAGCCCGTGGCCGAAGGCTGGTTCATCTGGTTCGACGGCGAGCGCAACCGCACCCTCGCCGGCAAGGAGACGGTGTCGCTCTCGACCGCGCGCTACGAGGGCCAGGACGAGGCGCCCGAGATCCGCGTGGGCAAGTTCGCGTTCGACGTGGGCGCGCGCGGCACGGCCCGCGGCTCGGTGAAGACGCGTGACGGCGAGCCGCGCTTCGAGCTGGCGTGGACGCCGGATGCCTCGCCGATCGCTGCCCCGCTCACGCTCTTGCGGCTGCGCGCGCTGCGCGAGGGCCCGTTCCCGCGCGGGAAGTTCCTGACGCCGTTTCCCTCGCTGCGCTTCACCGGCCGCGTGACCCTGCCCGACGAGACCGTGGAGCTCGCCGGCTGGACGGGCATGCAGGGCCACAACTGGGGCCCCGAGCACGCGTTCGAGTACGTCTGGGGCCAGTGCCTCTTCCCGGCGAAGAACGGCCAGCCCGACGCCCTGGTCGAGGGCGCCTCGGGGCGCGTGAAGATCGCCGGACGCACCACGCCGCGGATGTCGACGCTCCAGGTACGCCGCGGCGTCGAGATCTATCGATTCGATCGGGTGCTCGACCTCTGGCGGCAGGACTCGCGCGTCGAGGGCGATCGTTGGTCGCTGCGCATGGGTGGCCCAGACGGCGAGGCGCGCCTGGAGATGGACGCGTCGAATCGGCCGATGGCGTGCCTGGGCTACGCCAACCCGGACGGCCAGCTCAGCTACTGCCTCAACAGCAAGCTCGCGAAGGTGAGCCTGCAAGTTCAGCCTTCGCGCGGCGGCGCGTTCGAATATTCGAGCGAGCACGGGGGCGCGCTCGAGTTCCTTCGACGTGAGCCGGACGCGCGTTTTTCCGAAGTGATCTGAGTCGGGGGGTTGGTCATGACCATCTCGTTCGTGGAAGCGATGCGCGGCTGGCTGCGCGACGCCTCGGGGCAGGAGCACCCGGTCTCGTTCGAGGTGCTGGCGCAGCGGCGCTCGGGCGGGCTCTTCGAGATCCGCGGGCTGCTCTCGGCGCCGCCGCTCGCGCGCGACGTGCCCGCGCGCGGCACTCTGGAGATGGGCATCGGCAAGATCGCCTACCACCTCGAGTTCAACGGCGCCGATGGCGCGCCGCTCATCCTCGAGGCCACGAAGCACCCGACGATCTTCTCGCCGCTGAAGTCGATGACCCAGATGCAGGCCTTCGTCCGCGACGCGAAGGGCGCGACCGTGGCCGAGGGCGAGATGCGGTTCGCCCTCTCGGATCTGCTGCCGTTCGCGGCGTCGTGGCTGCCGGGCCAGCGCGATTCACAGAAGCAGCTCGAGGCGCGGCGCCGGCAGGTGGAGCGGCTCTTGCTCGCGGGAGGAGAGTCGTGAGCGTCGAGCTGAGCGGGTCGCAGCGCGAGATCCTCACGGCCGTCGCGGAGGCTGCGCTGCCGCCGGGGCGCATCTTCCCGGGCGCGGGTCGCGGCGTGGCCATGAAGGCGGAAGCCTTCGTGGGCACGCTCTCCAAGCCGGTGGCCCAGGGCTATGGCGCGCTGCTCTGGGCGCTGCAGGCGTGGTCGCTGGCGCGCACCGCGAAGCCGTTCGCGTCACTGCCGCTCGGGCGCCGGCTCGAGCTGCTCGAGGGCTGGGCCGCGACCGAAGCGGGCCGCATGCCCGCGCGCATGATCCTCGCGCCGCTCAAGCTCGCGCACTTCGACGACGCGTCCATCTATCGCTCGCTGGGCTGCCGGCACGTCATCGATCCGCCGAAGCGCGAGAAGCAGCGCTGGCGCGATCAGGTCATCGACGCGAGCACCTTCAACTCGGGCGAACTGCTGGAGTGCGACGCGGTCGTGGTCGGCACGGGCGCAGGCGGCGCACCCGTCGCGCGCGCGCTCGCCGAACGTGGACACGCCGTGTTGATGGTCGAGGAAGGCCCGTACTTCGATCGCAGCGAGTTCAACGGCCGCGCGGTCGACATGATGCGCAAGCTGTACCGCAAGGGCGGCACGACCGCGTCCATCGGCAACACGGTCATCCCCATTCCCGTGGGCCGCGGCGTGGGCGGCACCACGCTCATCAACTGCGGCACCTGCTTCCGCGTGCCCGAGAAGACGCTCGCCGAGTGGCGCGAGAAGCAGAACCTCACCGAGTTCACCGAGGATCTGCTCGCGCCGCACTACGAGTCGGTGGAGCGCGAGCTGGGCGTGGCGCCGTCCGCGCCGAAGTACCTGGGCCGGACGGCTGAGCTCATCGCCCGCGGCTGCGACGCGCTGGGCTGGTCGCACCACCCGCTCAAGCGCAACGCGCCCGATTGCGACGGCCAGGGGCTCTGCGCCTTCGGCTGTCCCACCGACGCGAAGAAGTCGACGAACGTGTCGTACGTGCCCAAGGCGCTCGAGCGCGGCGCGCAGCTGCTCACCGGGCTGAAGATCGATCGCGTGCTCGTGGAGAACGAGCGCGCGGTGGGCGTGGTGGGCCACGCGGGCGATCGGGTGATCACCATTCGCGCGCGCGTCGTGGTGCTCGCGTGCGGCTCGCTGCACACGCCCACGCTGCTCTTGAAGAACGGGCTCGCGAACAGCTCGGGCGAGGTGGGCAAGAACCTCTCCATTCACCCGGCCACGGCGGCGATGGCGCTCTTCGACGAGCCGGTGAACAGCTCGAACAGCGTGCCCCAGGGCTACGCCATCGACGAGTTCACGAGCGAGGGCATCATGTTCGAGGGCGCGTCGGTGCCGCTCGACATCACCGCCGTGTCGCTGCCTGGCTTCGGGCCGGGCTTCGTCGACTTGATGGAGCGCTTCAACGAGACGCTCAACTTCGGCTTCATGGTGAAGGACACCTCGCGCGGCCGCGTGTCGCTCGGCCCGGACGGCGAGCCGCGCATCAGCTACTGGCTCAACGAGAACGACACCGCGCGCGTCCAGCGGGGCATGGCGCTCCTGTGCCGCGTCTTCTTCGCCGCGGGCGCGCGCGAGGTGTACGCGCCGGTGCATGGCCACGAGCGCTTCCGCGACCTGCGCGACGTCGAGCGGCTGGAGAAGAGCAAGCTCGCCGCGCGGCACGTCGATCTGTCCGCGTACCACCCGCTGGGCACGGCGCGCATGGGGAAGGACCCGCTCAAGTCGGTCGTCGACCTGACCCACGAGACCCACGACGTCCACAACCTCTTCATCTGCGACGGCTCGAGCGTGCCGGGCTCGCTGGGCGTCAATCCCCAGATGACCATCATGGCCATGGCCCTGCGGGCGGCGACCTTCATTGATCGGCGGCTGGAGCGGCTGGTCTCGCTGGCAGCCTAGACGTGGGCCCCCCTGGCTGCCCGCTTGACCGGGTGGGGCGTCCCGACTAGAAAGCGCCGTTCCGCGCACGGGCAGAAGCGCTGCAGACCAGCGGTTTTTCCCGAAACACACGGCGGCCGAACGCGGAATCGGCTGCCGCCTGTCGCCACAGTGCGAAGGCCAGTTCGACGGGCCCAGCGCCCGATCGAAGGAGCTAGCCATGGCAGAGAACGCCGTCTCGTTGACCGCGAAGGTTCGCAAGGAAGTGGGCAAGGGTCCGTCGCGCCGCATCCGTGCGCAGGGCCTGGTGCCGGCCGTGCTGTACGGGCCGCACAACAAGGAGCCCCTCCAGCTCGCGGTGGATCCCCTCGCCCTCAAGGCCGCGATCCAGACCAAGTTCAAGTACAACACCCTCCTCAAGTTCACCCTCGAGGGCGCCGGCGAGAAGACCGCGCTCCTCAAGGAAGTGCAGGTGGACCCCATCCAGCGGTCCATCCTCCACGCCGACTTCATCGAGGTGCGCCTCGACGAGAAGGTGCGCGTGAACGTCCCCTTGTTCCTCACCGGCAAGGCCGTCGGAACGGCCGAGGGCGGCGTGGTGAACCAGGTCACCCGTGAGCTGGTCATCCTCGCGCTCCCCAAGGACATCCCCGAGAAGCTCGAGGTCGACGTGACCCCGCTCAAGATCGGCGGCTCCATCCACGTCTCCGAGGTCAAGTTCCCCGCGGGCGTGACCGCGAAGACCAAGGGCGACATCACCGTGGCCGTGTGCAGCGTGCCCGAGGAGATCGTCGAGGTGGCGCCGGTGGCAGCGGCGGTGCCGGGTGCTCCGGGCGCCGAGGGTGCGGCGGCTGCAGCGCCGGGTGCCGAGGGTGCCAAGCCCGCGGCGGGTGCCGAGGGTGCCAAGCCGGCAGCGGCTGGCGCCAAGGCCGAGCCCGCCAAGAAGGAGGAGAAGAAGAAGTAAGTCTCCTCGCGGCCTGAGCGCGTCATACGGCGCGCTCACGCCTCGTCGGCGCAACCATGAAGCTCATCGCTGGCCTCGGAAATCCCGGACGCGAGTACGCGGATACGCGGCACAACGTGGGCTTCATGGTGCTCGACGAGCTGGCCCGGCGGCACCGCCTGGACTTCAACCAGCGAAAGTTCGAAGGCGAGTACGCCTCGGGCTCCATGCTGGGCGAGAAGGTGGTGCTGCTGAAGCCGCAGACCTTCATGAACCTCTCGGGGCAGTCGGTGGTGCCCGCGGCCAGGTTCTTCAAGGTGGCGGTCGGCGATGTGGTGGTGGTGCACGACGAGCTGGACCTGCCCCTGAGCAGACTCCAGATAAAGGTGGGCGGCGGCGCGGGGGGCCACAACGGCATCAAGAGCATCCTGGGGCTCTTTGGCGAGGACGCCTTCGTTCGCATCCGGGTGGGCATCGGCAAGCCGATGGCTCAAGGCGAGAAGCGGAACTCGGTGGTGGGGCACGTGCTGGGCGGCTTTGGAAAAGACGAAGCGCAGCTGGTGCAGCAGGTGATAGGACGGGCGGCGGACGCGGTGGAGCGGGTGATCCAGAAGGGCCCGCTCGACGCGATGAACGAATTCAACCGCAAGGAGCCTGTGGCCCCGCGCGGTTGATGCAGCACGGCGCGCGAAATGGTTCGCGTGTCGCACGCAGTAACCTCGCTCCCATTTCGGGGGCAGGAGCGGCGAAGCGAGCCGCTCTTACCGTGAGGAAGACACAATGGCCGAAGCACAGACGAAGGTGCGGCTGCGCGAATACGAGACCGTGTTCCTGCTCAAGCCGGACGTCACCGACGACGCCGTGGACAAGCTCAAGGAGCGCGTCCGTGGCGTGGTGAGCCGCGAGGGCGGCAAGGTGATCAAGTTCATCAACTGGGGCAAGAAGAAGACCAGCTTCGCCGTGGCCAAGCAGCCGCGCGCGATCTACGTCGAGGCGCTCTACCTCGGCCAGAAGAACCTGGTCACCGAGCTCGAGCGCAACCTGCGCAACATCGACGAGATCACCAAGTTCCTCACCACCAAGGTGGCCGAGGAGATCGACCCCGAGAGCCGCCCGGTGGAGCCCGACGAGAAGCGCGCCGGCGACGTGGAAGAGGCCCCGCGCCCCGAGCGCAGCGAGCGCCGCGACGACTTCGCGGGCGGCGCCGATGCCGAGGACGTGGCGCCCGGAGTCGAGGAATAACCCCAACCATTTTCCCGCTTCGGCGGGACACAGGTGAACTGACATGAGCTTTGAACGTGAAGGACGTGGCGGCGGCCGCGAGGATCGCGGCGGGCGCGGCGGTGACCGCGAGGAGCGCGGCGGCGGGCGCGGCTTTGGCCGTCGCAAGGTGTGCCGCTACTGCGCCGACAAGAACGCCAAGATCGACCACCGCAACTCGGGCGAGCTGAAGAGCTTCGTCACCGAGCGCGGCAAGATCATCCCCCGCCGCATCAGCGGCAACTGCAGCAAGCACCAGCGGCAGGTGGCCATCGCCATCAAGCGGGCCCGCATGCTGGCCCTGCTGCCCTACACCGTGATGCAGGGTTAAGGAGCGCGCCAATGAAGATCATCCTGCGTGAAGACGTGGACAACCTCGGCAAGAGCGGCGAGCTCGTCGAGGTGCGCAACGGGTACGGGCGCAACTTCCTGCTCCCCCGTGGCATGGCCGTGCTGGCCAACGAGAAGAACCTCAAGCACCTGGCGCACGAGCGCTCGGTGATCGCTGCCAAGCTGGCCAAGATGAAGGCCGGCGCGGTGGAGATCGCCGGCAAGCTGGTGAAGGTCAGCGTGACCGTGAAGCGCAAGGTGGGCGAGCAGGACAAGCTGTTCGGCTCGGTGACCACCCTGGACATCGCCGACGCGCTCACCGCCCAGGGCATCAAGCTGGAGCGCCGGCAGATCCACCTCGCGGAGCCCATCAAGACCATCGGCAGCTTCGAGGTCGAGGTGCGGCTGCACCCCGAGGTTCCGGCCAAGATCAAGGTCGAGGTCGTTCCCGAGGCGTAGGCAGCATCGCTTCGAGTGATTCGGGCCGGGCTCCGCGAGGGGTCCGGCCCGTGTCGTTTCAAGGCCCGCTCTGTCGGCTCTTGGATTTGCTGCTTTGACGGACAAGGGCAGTCCTACCAGCTTGGCCTAGTCTGCTCGCCATGCGGCAATCCCGCCGCTGCCAAGGAGGGGGACATGGCCAAGAGGAACGTGGTGAAGGCTTCGGGTGCAGGCTCGAACGTATCGGCGGCGGCGGCGGCGGCGCCCTGCTCGGCGAGTACGGCGGCCAAGCTGATCGCCAAGCTCGGGCTGACCGAGCAGCAGGCGCAGATGCTCTTGGAGGCCGAGGAGCCCTCGGCGGATCAGCTCGCCGAGGCCGCGAAGGTGAACCTGCCCGCCATCGCGGCGGCGTTCTCTGCGGGCACCATGGCGGCGGTGCTCGCGGAGCCGGGGCTCTCCACCAAGATCGACAAGAGCGACGCCAAGGCGGCGGCGGCGCGCGTGAACCTGTGCAACGACGCCCTGGCGCCGTTCGGGGAGCTCACCGGGCGGGTCACCGCGGCGGCCAAGCTCGATGCCGGGCTGCTCGAGGAGTTCGAGTCGCAGGTCTTCAAGCAGCTCAGTGCCCGCGCCGAGGTCGACGACGGCGTGAAGAAGCGGTTCGCCGCCCTCTTCGCGTATCACCACCACCGGTTCCCTGGACGCGGTGGGAAGAAGGCTGGAACCGATCAGAGCCAGGCTCCCGCCGCGCCCAACAAGGCTTGAGCCGCGCCGACCCAGCCAGCATCCCCGGGGAGCAAGGAAGGATCCCCGGGGATACAAGCTGGGTCCCCCCCCATCCAGACCTCGATGGCCAGGGCCCCTGGCTCGATTCCGAGGGTGACAGAGCGGAACCGGCGACCTCGGGCATCGCGCTCTGCTTGCACCGCCTCTGCTGTCGTCCAGTTCCACTCTCCCTCCCCGGCCCTCCCCCTCAGAAGAGGGGGAGGGAGATACGGCGCACATCCACCGAGCGCCGACTGGCTGAGCGGCATTCTCCGCACACCCGTCGACCTCCTGGACCCCGGCGCCTTCGACTTCGCTCGCCAAGCTCGTCCTTGCAACCTCAACCCTCACCACCGAGCTTCTCCTGGCCGCACTGCTTCTTCCTGCGCACGAAGTCGATCGTCCAGAGGCCGCTTTTCGCGCGTGCCAATCCTTTGGCGGTGGGAGGCCTGGAGGTGGGAGTGGGCGTGGTGGACAGGAAGAGCTCGGTGTTTGGATTCAAGGCAGCAAAGACGAGCTTGGCGAGCAAAGCAGCGGCGATCTCGGTGCAGGCCCGGCATGGTGACGAGGCCGAGGTCGCCCAGTGCGGCACGGACTGGGTGCGCCGTATCCCCCTCCCCCTCTTCTGAGGGGGAGGGCCGGGGAGGGAGAGCAGGAACTGGACGACAGCAGAATGGGTGCGAGCAGAGCGTGCGGCGGAGGTCGCCCGTCCAGAGCTGGCGTGCGTTGCATCCGCTTGCATGCGATCACAGCTTGCCGAGAATGCGAGCATGTCAGGCAAGGCGGAGCTCGCGCGTCGCCCGCGGCCCGCCTCTGGAGACTGAATGCCCGCCCCTGCCCTCGGCCTGGACTTCGGCACCAGCAACACCGCGGCCGCGGTGATCGTCGACGGCAAGCCGCGCGTGCTCCCGCTCGATCCCGCCGGCGCCGACGTTCGCCTCTTCCGCTCGGTGCTCTTCTTCCCCGAGGAAGGCCAGGTGATGGCCGGAGCCGAGGCCATCAACGCGTACCTCGAGCTCTCCGAGGGCCGCTTGCTGCAATCGCTCAAGAGCTTCTTGCCGGTGAAGAGCTTCACCTCCACGTCGATCCGCGCGCGCAGCTTCACGCTCGAGGCGCTCATCGGCCTCATCCTCCGCAATGTGAAGACCGCCATCGAGCGCGAGCTCGGCGAGCCGGTGCAGAAGCTGGTGCTCGGCCGCCCCGCGCGCTTCTCCGAGGACAAGGAGATCGAAGGCTTCGCCGAGCGCCGCCTGCTCCGCGCCGCCGAGGACGCGGGCTTCAAGGACATCGCCTTCCGCATCGAGCCGCTCGCGGCCGGCCTCGCCCACGAGGCCACGCTCGATCACGAGGAGCTCGTGCTCACCGGCGACTTCGGCGCAGGCACCAGCGACTTCACGGTGATGCGACTCTCTCCCAAGCGCCACCTGCAGCCCGATCGCAAGGACGACATCCTCGCCAGCGGCGGCGTCTACGTGGCCGGCGACGTCATCGACGGCGCGGTGATGGAGAAGAAGCTCCTGCGCAAGTTCGGCAGCGAGGCGCGGCACCGGCCCATGCACGTGGGCAAGTGGAGCGAGATGCCCACGCACCTCATGCGCAAGCTGCTCTCGTGGCACACCATGAGCTTCATCCGCGAGAAGAGCACGCAGGTCTACCTCGAGGACTTCCTCAAGAGCACCGACCAGCCCGAGACGGTGGGCGCGCTCATCGACCTCGTGAACTTGAACCTGGGCTACCACCTCTTCCGAGCCATCGAGGCCGCCAAGGTGAAGCTCAGCTCCGAGGAGAAGGCGCGCATCACCTTCAAGGAAGCGCGCGTGGACGTGGACGTGTCGCTCACGCGCGCGGAGTTCGAGCGCATCATCGCCCCGCTGGTGGCGCGCCTCGAGGAGACGCTGGACGCCGTGGTCGCGCGCGCTGGCGTCAGCCCCAGCCAGATCGACGCGGTGGTGCTCACGGGCGGCACCAGCCTCATCCCCATGGTGGCGCGCATCTTCGAGGGACGCTTCGGGGCCGAGAAGCTGCGCCGCAGCGACGCCTTCAGCTCGGTGGCCGAGGGCCTGGCTGCTGCCGCCGCCGCCGGCTGAGCGCCCTTGATGCGCGGCCTTCGCCGGCCCATGCTTGCATGCCGCGCAGGCCTGGCCCGCGCGGCTGCACCATGGACGACGCCCTCCCCTTTCCCATCGGCACGCTCCTCGACGGCCGCTACCGCCTGAACGCGGTGCTCGGCCAGGGCGGCATGGGCGCGGTGTACCGCGCGGAGCAGGTGTCGCTGCAGCGCGAGGTGGCGCTCAAGGTGCTGCGCGCGGATCTGGCGGGCCAGGAGGCGGCCGCTCGCTTCGCCCGCGAGGCGCTGGCGCTCTCGAAGCTCGACCACCCGAACATCGTCCGCGTCATCGACTCGGGACAGGCCGAGGGCCGGCCGTACCTGGTGATGGAGCTGGTGAGCGGCCGCGACCTGCTCCAGGAGCTCTTTCGCGGCCCCATGGCGCCGGATCGCGCGGTCCCCATCCTGGCGCAGCTCTGCGACGCGCTCGCCGCCGCGCACGCGCAGGGCATCATCCACCGCGACCTGAAGCCGGAGAACGTGATCATCACCGAGGCCGGCGTGCCGAAGATCCTCGACTTCGGCATCGCGGTGGCCGACGGCGGCTCGCGCGTCACGGCCGCGGGCTTCGTGCTCGGCACGCCCGAGTACCTGGCGCCCGAGCAGGCGCTCGGCCAGGCGCTCACCGCGCGCAGCGACCTGTACACGCTGGGGGTGGTCGCCTACCGCATGCTCTCCGGCGTGCTGCCGTTCACGGCGACGGAGCCGCGCGAATATCTCTTGTTGCACGCCGGCACCCAGTGCCCCGACCTGCGCGAGAAGTGGGCCGAGGGCAAGGAGTGGCCCGAGCTCTGCGACGCGGTGATGAAGGCCCTCAACAAGGACCCGTGGCTGCGCTACCCGGACGCGCTGGCCATGAAGAAGGCCCTCGAGGACGCGCTCCAGCACAAGGTCCAGGCGCCCGGGACGGCGACGAAGGTGGTGGCGGCCATCGAAGCCCCGCGCACGGCGACGAGCGCGCTCGCGGTGAAGACGCAGAACGTGGCCGTGCTCTTCGCGGGGATCTCCGGCTGGTCGGAGCGCAGCGCGCAGCTTCCGCCACACGCCGCCAGCCTCTTGCAGAGCAAGTTCGAGGCGCTGCTCAACCCCATCGCCAAGCGCGCCGGCGGCCGCAAGGTGAAGACCGTGGGCGGCACCATCATCTACGCCGTCCCCGGACCGACGGCTGCGGTGCAGGCCGGCATGGCCATGCAGGACCGCCTCTGGGCCGACGACCGCCGCCTCTGGGCCATGGACGTCGGCGGGACCCACGACCGGCTCGGCGCGCGCATCTCGATTTCGCTCGGCGAGGTCACGGTGCAGGAGGGCGATCTCTTCGGCGAGCCGGTGAACATCGCCGCGCGCGTGATGGAGCACGCGGCGCCCGACGAGGTGGCGTTCACCGACGCGGTGTACCTGTCGATGAATCGAAGCGACCTCATCGCCGACGAGCTCGGGCCGCAGCAGCTCAAGGGCATCCCGCACGCGGTGCGGATCTACAAGGTGCGCCGCGCAAGCGTGCCCGACCTGCCGCCCTACGGCACGCGCGCGGCAGGTCCCTCCGACGTGGTGCTCAAGCTCCTCGGCGCGCTGGAGAAGCGCGTGGGCGGCTCGCGGAACCTGGCCATCGCTGCGGCGGGGCTCGGCGCCCTGGTGGTGCTGGGGCTCGTCTTGGCCCTGCGCCACCCCGCGCCTGCGCCGGTCGCTCAGCCGGAGCCGACCATCGAGGCGGTGGAGCAGGCGGAGAAGGCGCTGGCGCGCAACAAGCCGAAGGAAGCGCAGGTGCTGCTCGCGCCGCTCCTGGAGAAGCAGCCGGTGCCGTCGAAGGCGCTGGCGGTGTCGGGGCGCGCCAACATCGCGCTGGGGGAGTGGCTGGCCGGCCTCGACCAGCTCCACGAGGCCGCCGACGCCGATCCGGGCCTGCGCGGCGAGCTGGTGAACGCGTGCGTCCAGGGGCTGGGCCAGACCAGCAAGAAGAAAGGCTGCCCGGTGCGCGAGAAGGCCATCCTGCTGCTCACCGCGGCCAAGGCCACCGAAGCTCGGACCGAGCTCGGCCGCATCGCCACGTCCTCCGAGTGCGCGCACACCCTCGCCGAACAGGCGCTCTCGGCGATCGGGACGTCGAATTAGCTAATAGGTCAAGGGCAGCCCACGCAGGTGCTCCGTGGCCAGGGGCTGGAGCCGCGGCTTGCCGGCGCCGAGCTCGACCTCGAGCACCGCGCCATTGGGCACCGGCGTCGCCTCCATGAAGCTGCGAAACGGCGCCATCCGCTCGGCGGTCGCAGGCTGCGGCCCGGCGCCGAGCAGCCACATCGCGGCCTGCATGAACTGCCCGTGCGTGAAGAGCGCCTGGAACCCCGAGCGCGCGCGCACCCGATCGAGCTCGGCCTGCACGCGCGCGAGGAGCTGGCGGAACGACTCCACGCCAGGCCCGTCGACGTAGTCCGGATCGGCCTTGGCCCAGTAGGCGTGCACCATCGGCAGCCGCTCGGCGGAGGTGGTGTTGTGGCACTTCGCGGCGTCCAGGTAGGTGAACTCGTGGATGGGCCAGCGCTCGGCGGGGCTCTGCGTGAAGCGCGCGCAGGTGGGCGCGCTGGTCTGCACCGCACGGGTGAACGGCGAGCTGACGATGCCCGCGGGCGCCTCGTGAAAGCGCGCCGCCACCGCCTGGGCTTGCTGCTTGCCGAGCGCGGTGAGCGGGATCTCCGACGCGCTCGCGGAGCGCAAGCCGGCGTTGGCCTCGCTCTGGCCGTGACGGATGAGCCAGAGGCGCGGCACGGGTCAGCTCCTAGTGCTCGTGGGCCACCGGCGTGCCCAGGTGGACGCCGGAGTTGAAGGGCACCGCGCGGATCACCTCGAGGGTGGGCGCCTCGCCCGACTCGCCGCGGTACGCGAACGGCGTCCGGCCCACGTAGTAGCCCACCACCTCGAGATCCGGCGCCTCCACGAGCTCCCGCTGGAAGCCCTGCACGCGCAGGCCGAAGTAGCGGCTGGTGGCCTCGTATTCGATGTGCTGCTCGGCGTCGGCGTGGAGGTGCTCGTGCGGCTGGCGGATGAAGCCCTGCCCCGGCGTCCAGACGACCTCGTAGTGCTGGTGCTGCTCGCCGCCTTCGCCCTGGTGCTCGTGCGCGGCGAGCTCTTCGAGGAGGACGGCGGTCTCGTCGTTGTCGCGATCGTAGTGCGACTCGAGCACCCGCCCGCGCCAGACGGTGAAGGTGTTCAGCCCGAAGTCCGGGTTCGCCTCGACGACCACGGGCGTCACCGGGCGCTGCTTGAGCTTGTCCGCGAGGGCCTGCACGCGCGGCGCCACGGGCTCGTCCGCGGCCGCGAGGGCCACGAAGGCGCGCTCCAGCTCGGGCAGGGCGAGCAGCTTCTCGAACTCGGCGTCCTCCACCACGTCGTCGAGGTCGGTGTAGCCCTCGGCGAGCGCCTTCTTGAAGGCCTCGAGGGCGGCGTCCTTCTCGCCCTTGGCTGCGAGCAGGGCGGCACGCTCGGCGTCGGCGGCACCCAGCGCGCGCGGCGAGGCCTTGATGGCCTCGAGCAGCAGCGGCTCCACGTTCTCCGGATGGCCGTCCTTCACTTCGCAGTGGGCGGCGTCGATGAGGGCTTCGGCGCGCTGGTCGGCCGTGATCTCCGAGTGCTCGTCGGCGTAGGTGCGCGCGGCCCGGACGTCGTCGCAGCCGCGGCTCTCACCGGCGAAGTAGCGCGCGCCCGGCGTGGCGCAGGCACAGAGGAGCGGCATCAAGAAGAGCGCGTGGCGGCGAAGCACGGTGAGACCTCCGGGCAGCGGGAGAAACGTCGCGGGTTGGACGGCCTCGAGTCAAGGTCCGAAACCAAAACCCGTGGCTGGTGGCTCGTGGCTGGTGGCTGGCCAGGCTAGCGAACGGCGAGCTGCTCTTTGAGCAAGCCGGCGAGCCCGTGCACCCACGCCTCGCTCGCGTTCAGCGACGGCACCAGCGTGAGCTCCTCTCCGCCCGCGCGCTTGAAGTCCTCGCGCGCGCGGATGCCGATCTCCTCGAGCGTCTCCAGACAATCGGCCACGAACGCGGGACACATCACCGCCACGCGCTTCACGCCCTTCTTGGCCAGCTCCGGAATCACGACGTCGGTGTGCGGCGTGATCCACGGCGTGCGCCCCAGCCGCGACTGGAAGCTCACCGAGTGCCGCTCGGCCGAGAGCTCCAGGCGCGACGCCAGCCCGCGCGCCGTCGCGTAGCACTGCGCGCGGTAGCAGTAGCGATTGGCGCTGGTCACCGAATCGCAGCAGGTCGCGCTCGCGAGGCAGTGGTTGCCGCTCACGTCGGCCTTGCGCATGTGCCGCTCGGGCAGGCCGTGAAACGAGAACAGCACGTAGTCGGCGCGCGCCTCGGCGATGACCGGCCGCGCCACGGCGGCGAAGGCGTCGAGGAACTCGGGCCGGTCGTAGAACGGCGGCAGCGCCGAGAGCGCCGGCATGGCCCACATCGCGCTCGCCGCGGCGTAGGCCTTGGCCATGGAGCTCGCGGTCGAGCTGGTCGCGTACTGCGGATAGAGCGGCGCCACCAGCACGCGCTCCACGCCGCGCTCCTGCAAGAGCCCCAGCCCATACGCAATCGACGGATTGCCGTACTGCATCCCCAGCTCCACCGGCACATCTCGGCCGAGCGCGCGCTGGATTTCCTTCACCAGCGCGTCGGAGTGCACGCGCAGCGGCGAGCCGTCGGGCGTCCAGATCTTCTTGTACGCGGCGGCGCTCTTCGCCGGCCGGAAGGGCAGGATCGCGCCCTCGAGCAGGAAGAAGCGGCCGACCGGGTGGATGTCGATGACCTTCGGGTCGTACAGAAACTCGCGCAGGTAGCGGCGCACGGCCGCCGTGTGGTGCGCGTCCGGCGTGCCGAGGTTCACCAGCAGCACGCCTGCTTGGTGCGGTGACGACATGCCGGGGGTCTAACCTGCGCCGCCCTAGACGGCAATTCCCAGCACGCGGTCCAGCAGCTCCTGCATGTTGCGCTGGTTGAAGTGCAGGCCGTGATCGAGCTGGTATGCCAGCAGCTCGCCCGCCAGCTCGCCGGCGGTCAGGTAGCGGTCCTTCACGCTCTTGGAGAGGCCCTTCTTGAAGATGCGCGCCAGCTCGGAGTCGGCGCCCGCGGGCAGCTTGAACTTCGCGGCCTTGATGCGATCGAGCACGTCGTCCTCGGTCGGCCCGTTGAACGGCAGCTCGCCGAAGAGCAGGAAGAACAGCATCGTCACCACGGAGAAGAGGTCGCTCGACGCCGTCAGCTTGATGCCGTGCACCTGCTCGGGCGAGAGGTAGTGCAGCTTCCCCGCGGCCGTACCCTCTTCCAGGCCCGCAGCCACGCCGGGAATCGACGCGACGCCAAAGTCGCAGAGCTTCACCTCGCCGTACGCCGAGAGCAGCACGTTGGCCGGGTTGATGTCGCCGTGCACCAGGCCCAGGTCCTGGCCGGTGCTCGAGCGCGCCTGGTGGAAGTACGCCAGGCCGTGCAAGACCTGAAGGCAGATGTAGAACGCGGCGCCGGGAGAGAGCCGCTCGGGCGGCGTCTGCGCCTTGAGGAAGTCCAGCAGCGCGTTCAGATCGCCGCCGTACAAGTCCTCCATGGCGATGAAGAGCCGCTCGCCCAGCGAACCCACCTCGAGGCGCTTCACGAGGTTGGGATGCGTGAGCAGCCCCATCAGATCCGCCTCGGCGAAGAAGAGGTCCGAGACGCGCGGCGGCTGGTTGGCCTTGAGCAGCTTGAGGGCCACGGTGGTGAGGATGTCGCCCTCGACCACGTCGGCGCGGAAGATCTCCGCCATGCCGCCCTCGCCGATCTTCCCGCGGAGGACGTATTTCCCGTAGCGCCGGGAAGGGATCTCTTCCACGCCGAGGCCCATGGGACTGGCATGGTCGCAAGGGGCGCGCGCGAAGGCAACCGAAGGCTTTGTCGCTCCCCAATCTGCGGTTGACACGGCCGCGTCCGGCCCACCAGCATCCCCGCGTGACCGCGCCTCGATGGACCCTGCTCTTGTGCGCGGCGCTCTGCGCGACAGGCTGCGCCCACTTCACCGAGCCTGCAGGAACGCCGGTGCCGCTCTTGCTCGGCGCGGATCTGCACGCCCACCTCGTGATGCGCGACGCCGCCGAGCCCATCTTCCAGGGCCGACCGGGTGAGCCTGGCCTGCGCGCCACGTCGCCCGACCAGCGAAACCTGAACCAGCTCGATCTGGACGAGCTGAAGCGCGCGGGCGTCCGGGTGATCGTGGCCTCGGTGTGGCCGCCGCCGGCACTCACCCCCTGGCGCTCGCCGCTCGACGAGGCGCTCCGACAGCTGCAGGCGCTGCGAAGATGGGCGGGCCGACACCCCGAAGTCGCCATCGCCCGCGACGCCGACGAGGCCCTGCGCCTGGCCGCCCACGAGCGCATCGTGCTCATTCCGGCGGTCGAGAGCGCGGACGGCGTCGAGCGCGTGGAGGACGTGGATCGGCTCTACGCCGCGGGCGCGCGGGCCATGCAGCTCGTGCACTTCGCCGATGACGATCTCGGCGGCGCTGCGGCCGGACAACTCTCGAAAGCGCTCTTTGGCAAGAGCTCCGACGAGACCAACCCGCGCGGGCTCACGCCGCTCGGTCGAGCGGTGGTGTCGCGGATGATCGCGCTGGGCATGGTGATCGATCTCGCGCACGCGAGCGACCAGACCATCACCGACGTGCTCGACCTCGCTGCGCCGGCGCACGTGCCGGTGATGTTCTCGCACGCGGGCGCGCGGGCGCTCTCGGCCGGCGAGCGAAACCTCTCGGACGCGCTCGCCGCGCGCATCGCGGGCAACGGCGGAATCATCGGCGTCACGCTCTCGCGGAACTTCGTGGCCGACGTGCCCGAGGCCGATCGATTCGCGGGGCTCGTGCCCGGCACGTGCGACGACGTGGTGGCGCACTGGCTCCACTTCGCGCGCGTCGTGGGACCGGCGGCGGTGACGCTCGGCAGCGACTTCAACGGCTTCATCACCCGCCCGCAACCCGGCGGGAGCTGCCCCGACGGCATCCGCGGCACGCAGGACTTGCCCGCGCTCTGGGCGGCGCTCGTGTCGAAGGGCTTTCCGACCGAGGCGCTCGATCGCGGCGGCGGCCGGATGCTCGAGGTGTGGAAGCGCGCCGAGGCGGCGGCGGATCCCGCGGCGCGCGCGCGGGCCTCGCACGCCGACGGCGAGCCGACGATCGATCGCTGAGCGCGCTGGCGTCAGCGCAGGAGCTGGGGCAGCGTCCACCACGCCATGGCCCGCAAACCGCGACCGTTGAAGGGGCTCGACCCTCACACCGTCCCGCTGCCGCACGGAACCGAGGTGGTGCTCGGCGCGGAGCGCACGGTCGCGGGCAAGCGCGTGCCGCAAGGTGCGCTCGGCCGCGTCATGAAGAGCCCGGACGACGCAGGCAACGTCGAGGTGATGATCGTCGGCGTGGGCGTGGCGACCTATCGGCGCGACGAGCTCGTGCCGCGCAAGGAAGGCCAGGCCCGTTTCGCTCGCCGTCGTGCGACCGACTGGGGAGCGCTCGCAGGTTGCCACGTCCTCGAAGCGACCGTCGGCTCGCGCGCGTGGGGCCTCGCCGACGAAGGCTCGGACACCGACGTGCGCGGGCTCTTCGCGCTGCCGTTTCCGTGGACGACCGGGCTTGCCGAGCCGCCGACGGATCTGGTGTCCGTCGACGGCAGCGCGACCTTCTGGGAGCTGGGCAAGGCCCTGCGCCAGGCGCTGCGCGCGGATCCCAACACGCTGGAGACGCTCTTCGTGCCCACGGCGCGGCCGCTGGACGAGCTCGGGCAGTGGGTGCTGGAGACGCGCGACGCGTTCGTGTCGGCGCAGATCTACGGGAGCTTCGGGCAGTACGCGCTCTCGCAGTTGCGACGACTCGCGCAGTCGCAGCGGCTCGCGGAGCATCGCGCCATCGTGCTCGAGTGGTTGAAGGCCGCGCCCGCTGCGTCGCTCGATGCCATCGGCGAGCGGCTCGCGCGCGAGACCGGGCCGTCCGATGCCGACGCGACTCACCGCGCCAAGCAGTACGTGAAGCAGCTCTATCGGTCGATGTACGACCAAGGCCTGCTGGCCGCGAACGACTTCGCGGCGCTCGTGGAGTTCGCCCAGGAGCGCTCGGCCGACTTCGAGCTGCCGCGCGAGCTGCGGCCCAAGAACGCGTACAACCTCATCCGCCTCATCGCGACGGCGACGGATTGGCTGCGCACCGGCACGCCGCAACTCGAGGCTCGAGGCGTTCTGCGCGAGAGATTGCTGGCCATCAAGCGCGGCGACGTGCCGTTGCCCGACGTGCTCGCCGAGGCCGAAGGCATGACGCCGGCGCTCGAGGCCGCGTTTCGATCCACGGCGCTGCCCGCGCATCCGAACCTCCCACGCGCACACGCGTTGCTGCGGAAGTGCCAGCTCGAGCTCGCGTCGCGGTGGGCGGGTCAGAAGCCCGGGCCGTTCGGCGTCGATGCGCCCGCGCCGCCCGGCGTGGAAGGAGGCGAGCCATGACCACCGAGCTCCTCACCGAGCACCAGCTCGCCGTGGCCCGCAAGGTCCTGGCCGAGGAGAGCGCGCGTCGCGAGCACCTGGTGATCTCGCTCAGCGGCGCGCACGCCTACGGCTTCCCGTCGCCGGACTCGGATCTGGATCTCAAGGCCATCCACATCGCGCCCACGGCCGACTTGCTTCGTTTGGGCAAGCCGCGCCTCAGCTTCGATCGCCTCGAGGTCATCGACGGCGTGGAGATCGACTACACCTCCAACGAGCTGGAGATGGCGCTCAATGGCATCCTCAAGGGCAACGGGAACTATCTGGAGCGCGTGCTGGGCACGTCGACGATCCAGGGTTCATCGATGCTCGAAGCGCTGCGGCCCCTCGCGAAGCGTGCGCTCAGTCGACAGGTGCACATGCACTACCGCGGCTTCGCGCGAAGCCAGCTCGCCGAAGCGCAGAAGGGCGAGGCCACCGCCAAGCAGGTGCTCTACGTGCTGCGCACCGCGCTCACCGGTACCCACCTTCTGCTCACGGGCGAGCTGGTGACGGATCTCGGCGCCATCTGCAGCGGCTACGGATTCGCCGACGCGCGCGCGCTCATTGACGCCAAGCGCGCCGGCGAACGCGTGGTGCTGCCGGCGGCCGAGCGCGATCGCTGGTTCGGCAAGCTCGGCGCAGTGCTCGAGGCCCTCGACGCCGCCCGGGAGAAGTCCATCCTCCCGGAGCAGCCGACCAACGAAGCCGAGCTCGAGTCCTGGCTGCTCGAAGTGCGGCGGCGCAGTCTCTAGGCGCCGCCGCGCTTCACCCTGCGTGAACCAACTTAGCGCCGCCCCTGCACGCGCGCGGCGTTCTCCTTGTCGAGGAGCTGCTGGGCCATCTGCTTGTGCTGCTCGAGGGTGGGCGTGAGCTGGCCGATGAGCTTCACCACCGTCGGGTCCTGCACCTGCGCCTTGGCCTGCCCCAGGAACTCGAGCGCCTTGGTGTGCCCCTCGACCATCATGCTCAAGAACTGCTTATCGAACTCCTGGCCCTTCAGGCTCTTGAGCTGGTCCATCATCTGCTTGTCCTGGGCCATGTCCTCGGCGACGCCGGCCGGCCAGGTCACCTGATCGGGCGCGCGGAGGGTGAGCTTCTGCGCCTTGGCCGTGCCCTTCACCATGCTGTCGGCCTTCTCGTGGTCCTTCACCAGCTTCTGCGCGTAGCTGCGGATGGTGTGGCTGCCGTTGTGCAGCGCCAGGTTTCCGGCGTCGATCTCCTCGAGGTTGATGGCGTGGATGCGCTCCAGCGTCATGGTGGGCGTGTAGAGCGAGTTCTCCATTCCCGAGGCGCCCTGACCCGGGTTCTGGTTCTCGTCGTAGGTGTCGTTGGCGTTCGGCGCGGTGTCGTCGGCCTTGGCCACGAGCGGGCTCGAGGCGAGCAGCACAGCAGCGAACAGGACGGATTTGCGCATGGTACGGGTGCTCCTTGGTTGGCGCGCGAGATCGCACGCGGATGTGCGACTCGAAAGTTGCGGACGGCAAAGCAAGCTGCCCATCGTCCTCGAGGACGGCTGCCCCTTGAGCCACCTGGCGCGCCGGCCCGGACGCGGTTAAATCTCCGACGCGACGCGCGGGAGGGAACATGCCCGAAGGCGCAGCGACCGCACGCAAGCGGGTGGTCATCATCGGCGGCGGCTTTGCGGGGCTCTACGCCGCCCGTGAGCTCCGAAACACCGATGCAACGGTGACCGTCGTCGACCGGCGCAACCACCACCTCTTTCAGCCGCTGCTCTACCAGGTGGCCACCGCGGCGCTCGACCCGAGCCAGATCGCGGTGCCCATCCGCCGCATCCTGCGCCACCAGAAGAACGCCGAGGTGGTGCTCGCCGACGTGACCGCCATCGACCTGGCCCAGAAGCGCGTGGTCCTCGTGGATGGCGCGCTCTCGTACGACCACCTCATCGTCGCCACCGGGGCCACGCACAGCTACTTCGGCCACGACTCGTGGGCGCCCTACTCGCCCGGCCTGAAGACCGTGGAGGACGCGCTGCACATCCGCCGACGGATGTTGCTCGCCTTCGAGGCGGCGGAGCGCGAGCGTGAGTTCTCGCGTCGCGACGCGTGGCTCACGTTCGTGATCGTGGGCGCGGGGCCGACGGGCGTGGAGCTCGCCGGCGCGCTCGCGGAGATCTCCCGGCACCTGCTCGCGAAGGACTTCCGGCACCTGGGGCGCAAGGGCGCGCGCGTGCTGCTGGTCGAAGCCGGGCCGCGGGTGCTGGCGTCGTTCCCGGAGACGCTCTCGGCGCGGAGCCAGCGCGACCTCGAGCAGCTCGGCGTGGAGGTGCGCACCAACGCGCGGGTGACGGCCGTCGACGGCGTGGGCGTCACGGTGGCCGGCGAGCAGATCCCCGCGCGCACGGTGATCTGGGCCGCGGGCGTGGCCGCCTCGCCGCTCGCCCGCTCGCTCGGCGCGCCGCTCGATCGTGCGGGTCGCGTGCTGGTGAACCCGGATCTGTCGGTGCCCGGCGCGCCCGATGTGTTCGTCGCGGGCGACCTCGCGGCCGTGAACGCGCCCAGCGGCCAGCCCGTGCCCGGCGTGGCTCCAGCGGCGATGCAGGAGGGCCGCGCGGCGGCCAAGAACGTGAAGCGGCTGCTGGAGGGAAAGCCCACCGAGCCGTTCGTCTACTTCGACAAGGGCTCGCTGGCGACCATCGGCCGCGCGCGCGCCGTCGCGGACATCGGCGGCTTCAAGCTGGGCGGCTTCCTGGCCTGGTTCACCTGGCTGGTCATCCACATCACGTACCTGATTGGCTTCCGCAATCGGCTCTTCGTGCTCGCGAGCTGGTCCTGGACGTACCTGACGTACGACCGCGGCTCGCGGCTCATCACCGGCGAGGTGGGCCCGCTCCTGCCGGCGCCGGAGCTGCCCGAGGCCGCGACGCAGCAGACGCTGCAAGAGCCCATCCGCGAGCACCAGGCGCCGCACGGGCCGTAGAAAAGAAAAAGGGCCCCGCGAAACGCGAGGCCCCTTTGGAGCCGACACCCAGGATTGAACTGGGGACCTACGGTTTACGAAACCGTTGCTCTGCCAGCTGAGCTATGTCGGCGCATCAGCCAAGCGCCTGATATCGCTGCATTCTGCTTGCATCCCAAACCCCAGACTCAATGTGAGCCTGGCACTAGGACGCAGCTGGGACGTAATCTGCATCCCAGACGCGGCGTATATAGCACCGGGAGGCCCACCGTGGGCAAGTTCATAGGCACTTGGGCCGGCGGGCGTATCCGCCAGGGCCGCCGCGGACAGCCCTCCTACGTCATCGAGCGCATGCATGGGGGCGACCGCCGTCCCATCACCCTCAAGGTCGCCAGCGAACGCGAGGCGCTCGCGGAACTCGCGCTCTTCGAGCGCGACCCCGCCGGGTACCGCGGCCAGCTCGAGATCCAAGCTTCCGCCGTGCGGCGAACGAGTGCCATCACGCTCGACGAAGAACTGGTCGGAAAGTTCCTCGCCCACCTCCGCGGCGAGTCGGGTGGAGAGCCCCGCTCTGACCTGTACATCATCAACGTTGCCACCTCGCTGGACTGGTGGGACGTGAAGCTCCAAGGGCGCGAGCTGCGCTCCGTGACCCTCGCGGAGTTGCAGGAACACCTCGACGGTGCGCCCGGTCGAAAGCACAAAATCATTCACCTCAAGTCGTTCTGCAGCTTCCTCCGGGCCCGCGGGCTGCTCCTCACCAAGGACGACCCCACACTTGAGCTTCGCGTGCCGCAGGCGAGGCCCGAGAAAGCCAAGCGGAAGAAGGGCCACACCATGCAGGAGGTCGAGGCCGTCTACCGCGCGGTCGAGGAACAGGCGATCCGCGACGTCCTCTGCTTGCGGGCGAAGACGGGGATGCACCACACGGAAGTGAAGCGCCTCGCGAGTGGCGAGGGAGTCGTCAGCGAGCTCCGCGGCCATGCCAACATCGCTGGCACCATTCGATTCCCGCACAAAAACGGACGCGAGCACATCGTGAGCATCGATGGCCAGACGCTGGCTGCGGCGAAGAGACTCCAAGCACGTGGAGGAGCGCCGGCCGAGTCGTACATGGCCAAGCGCATCGAGCGTGCAGCGACGACGGCCCGACTCAGGGATTTCGAGCTCGGGGCGCTCCGGCACTCGTTCGCAACTTGGGCGCGAAATTCCGGCGAAGAGGTCAGGCCATCAGCGGGCGGCCTGCCTCTCGCCACCGTGGCATCCGTGATGGGCCACCTCGACCCGAGGACCACCGCGATGTTCTACGACGGTACCCAGGTGCCGCCCATGGTGAAGCTCCCAGGGCTGCGGTTGATCAACTCCGGCGATCCCATCGAACTTGAGACGCGAACGGCTGCGAAGTGAACCTCATCTCAGAAGAGCACGAGGACAAAGGCCATTGCTCTTGGCAAAGCGGCGTTGACGGGAGGTGTCCAGTTTCGAGTCCTTGGCGACGAGCTTGTGAGCCCGATCCGATTGCGTGGACTGCTTAGTTAAGTAGCAGCAGTCTGCTTTTCAGTCGATCGCCTACTCGGTTCCTCCTCGTGGGTAAGTATGAGCTGAGGGGGTCTGGGGGGAGACCAGCAAGTTGTGAATTGCCTGTGCGTTCACGCGGCCTCCGCGCGAGCAGCCCGCTCGTACTCCACCGGGCTCACGTAGCCGATGGACGAATGCCGCCGCTGCCCGTTGTAGAAGACCTCGATGTAGTCGAAGAGCTGGTGCTTGCCCGCCGCGTGCGAGTCAAAGCTCTCGCCCAGCTCGGTCTTCAGCGTCCCAAACCAGCTCTCCATCGCCGCGTTGTCGTAGCAGTCGCCGCGCCGACTCATGCTGCAGGTGATCCCGTTGGCTTCGAGCGCCTTCTGGTAGTCCTCGCTCGCGTACGTGCTGCCCTGGTCGGAGTGGTGTTTCAGCCCCGCGTCCGGGCAGCGGCGCTTGATGGCCGCGTCCAGCGCCTTGATGACGAGGTGCCGGTCGTTCACCGCGCTCGTGGCCCAGCCCACGACCATCCGTGAGTACAGGTCGAGCACCGCCGCCAAGTACATCCAGCCCTGCGGCGTGCGCAGGTACGTGACATCGCCCACCCAGCGCTGGTTCGGCGCGCTCGCCTGAAAATCCCGCGCGAGCAGGTTGGGCGCGACGGGCAGGTGGTGGTTCGAGTCGGTGGTCTTCGCCCACCGCCGCGGTGTCTTCCCGCGTAGCCCTTCTTGCTGCATCAACCGGATGACCCGCTTCCGGCTGACGTTCACGCCCTGCGCGGCCAGCTCGCGCTGCACGCGCGGGCTGCCATAGACCCTGCGGTTGCGCTCGTACGCCTCGCGGGTGAGAACCGCCAGCCTGCGATCCTCGCGGGCCCGTGCGCACTCGGGCCGCTTGCACCACGCGTAGTACCCGCTCTTCGACACGCCCAGGTGCCGACACATGAACGCGATGGGGAAATGGGCCTTCTCCGCGGCCATGAACGCGAACTTCACGCGTTCTCCTTCGCGAAGAAGGCCGCTGCTTTTTTTAGGAGCTCACGCTCCATCCGCAGCTCGCGGTTCTCCTTGCGCAAGCGCGCAAGCTCCTCGCGCTCGGCGCTGGTGACGGCGCCGGGCGGGCCCATGCCGGCGTCGGCCTTCGCGCGGCGCACCCAGTCGCGAACCAGCGTCATGTGCACGTCCAGGTCGCGCGCCAAGTCAGCGACGCGCTTCCCTTCCTCGAGCACCAGGCGAACGGCCCCGGCCTTGAACTCATCCGTGTGCTGCCGGCGCTTCCTCGGTTGCTTCTTCTCGTTCGGTTCCATCTGACTCTTTCAAACGCTCGGAGTGTTCTCGAGAGTCCACGAAACCGGATCAAGTTCATTGAAGCGCCCCACCAACTCCGGTTGGCTGGGGCGCTGCCTTTTGCGGGCTACAGGCGCGTGGGCGTGGAAGCCCAAGAACACGCGGGAGTTTTCGACGGCCGCGCGGCCCAGGCTGCCCGGCCTCGAACCCGCGCGACGGCCCAGAGGCTGAATCTGCGGGCTCTGGGGCGCTCTGCGGGTGTTCTCGGGGAGGCCAGACGGAGAGCACTCAACGCCTGGAGAGCCCCGCAGAGCGGAGTTCGCTGAGCTGAGAAACCGAGAACGCAGGTCAACGCGGCCTGGGAAACGACGCCACGGTGAAGCCCCGCTAACCCACAATCAGCTCCGCCGTGAGCTGTCGTCCTCCGGGTCGACCTTCGACGTGAAGACCGTCGCCTTCAACAGCTGCTCCAGAGCGCGTCGGGCTTCGCCGGGATCCAGTGACCGCGCCGCGAAATCGCGACACAGCGAATCGGGATCCACAAAGCTGTCGTACTTCTCGCGCTGAGGGTGCGGCACCATGTCCCGCACTAATTGAGAGGCGTCCGGCAAAGGGCCAGTGGTCAAGTCGGCGAGGATACGGAGCGTGTGCTCGCGCGGCGAGTTGGCGACCTCGATGCAAACTGCATCGCGCGCCGCGCGAACACCGCGTGCGCGAAGCCAAAGGACCAGCGTGTCCATTCCGCGATTACCGCACCACGGGAATAGCAGCGTGCTCGCACCGACTTCCACGACGTTGCTCGTCCGAAGGCCCAGGCGCTCGAAGGATGCTCGTGCCTCCAGCAGTAGGCCCCGGGCTGCTGCGTCCAGGAAGATGGGGACCTCGCTCGACGAGTAGACCGCGCGCATCCGCTCTCGAATTTTGCCGTGCGTCGTTCCGCCCTCGCCGGTGAACTTTGGCGCGCGACCGCCTGGCGCGGGCACCACGTGAATGGTCTTGCGCTCGCCGTCGACGGCCTCCACGAGCCAGCGTCGACCGGCAAAGATGAGGTGCATTCCCTCGGCGACCGGCCGGTCTACCGGCAACGACCCAAGCTCCTCATCACGCGAGAGGAGCCGGTACTCCTCAGGCGTCTGGAACGCTGCGAAGAAGGTGTGGTGCTCCACGAGCTTCTCGCCCAAGCGGCCCGGCAGGAGATGTCCGCTCGCGCTCTGCTCGAGCAACTCATGTGAGGCCATCGCGCGGAGCAGCTGAGCGAAGTTTTTCGCGGTAAAGCCCCTGAACGGCCCTGAGGAACAGAGCAGCCGAAACAGCTCATCCGCCTTGGCTCCGCTGCGCTGCGCGATGATCGAAAGCACCTGCTGGACGAGTGTCGACACGTGGAGCCGGCCCGGCGTCGGCGGCTCGTACCAGTGCTCCAGCATGAGCTGCACCATCGCGATGGACTGCACGAGGGCCGTGCGCAATTGATCTTGCGGCGGGCTGTCGGGCTCAAGCTCCGGCTCTTCGATGTACATGCGGAGGATGGCCGGGTCGCCGCGTCTGCCCGATCTCCCCAGCCGCTGCCGCAGCCCCGCCACCGACGGCGGCACTCCGACTTGCGCGATGCTCACGACCGTTCCGATGTCGATGCCCATTTCGATCGTCGTGGTCGCGACCAGTGTGGTCGGAAGGCTCCCGTCCTTGATGCGCGCTTCTGCAGCTTCGCGCAGCTCGCGCGAGAGGCTACCGTGGTGCGGGAAAAACTCGTTTGGCACCCGGTTCTCCTCCGACAGTTCGCGAAGCTCATCGGCGAGGCTCTCAACGCGGCGACGGCTGTTGGCGAAGGCGAGGTGGTTGTGGCCTCGCAGGACGCCAAAAAGATCGCTGGCGACGCGAGTAACCTTGGGCGGCATGGAATCTGATTGGTCGGTAGCGTTCGGTCCGGGCTTCTTGTCGGTGTATCCGCGCAGCTGCAGCTTCACCTCCTGCGCGTTGCCGTCCTCAGATTGAATGATGAGGACGTGTTCGGCGCCGTCTGGCCGGAGAAACGCCGCAGCGAGCTGCATGTCTCCGAGCGTCGCGCTGAGCCCGATGCGAGGCACCTGCTGCTTCGCTAGCACCTCGATCCGGTGCAGGAGCGACTGGACCTGGCGGCCGCGCTCGGTCCCGATGAACGCGTGCGCCTCGTCGAGGACCACGTACTGCAGCGCGCCGAACAGGCGATGCACCACCTCGGCCTGTCGCACGAACAGCGCCTCGATAGACTCTGGGGTGATCAGCAGAACGCCATGAGGGTCGCGCAGGATGGCGTGTTTGGCACCTTGTCCGACGTCGCCGTGCCACCGATGCACGGGAATGTCGAGAAGCCGCCCGAGCGCCTCGAGCCTGCCATGCTGGTCATTGATAAGCGCCTTCAGCGGCGCGACGTAAAGCGCCTGCAGCCCGATCCTCTCGCCGGTAGCCGCCAACGCCGAGAAGATCGGGAGAAACGCCGCCTCAGTCTTTCCCGTGGCGGTAGCCGCGGCCAGGATGACATCGGTGTCACCGCGCAGAATCGGCTCGGCGGCACGCTCCTGGATGTCGCGGAGCTCGGTCCATTGCTGCTCCCAGATCCAGCGCCGGACGCGCGAATCCAGGAGGTCGAACGCAGCGGATGGCCTAGAGCTTGAAGGAGGCAAGGTCATCTACTGCCTGCTCCGGTCCGGTTTCTGCGCCCGCGTCTGACGTGCTGGCCGCTGCCAACGCATCGGGTTCTGAGTCTGGCGCGAGAGCGACCTGGCCCACGAGCGTCTTCCAGTCTGCGCCTGGGTTCTGCTCGAGCACGGCGAGCAGGTTCACGAAGCCCGTGATTGTGGACCGCGGCGTGCGGAAATATGCGTCGCCGAGCTGCTTTGAGCAGTGCCGCATGAATGCGTGCAGGCCATCGTCGGGCAACAGGTACTTCGATGGCTCTCCTGATGCGTAGACGTGCCGGAGGTTCCGCAGCAGAACGAAGATGTCCTCAGGGCTCAGGTTCGCGAGCCGCAGCACTGGACCTGAGAAGTCCACCAACCCCGACGCGGTGAAACGGTTCTCGGCAAGACGGCTTTGCAGCGCCTGGTAGCTGTAGAGGCCGCGCCTGCCATCCATTAGGAATTCGGGCGTTCCGCCGAAAAGAACGCCCACGCCAGAAGCGGTTCCTTGCAGCCCATCATTCAGGATGCGAAGGATTTGCTCGTAGTTCGCGTTCCGCGCCTGCGAGTGTGCGAGCTTGTAGAGATTCACGAGCTCGTCCATGCAGACCAAGAGCCCAGAGAAACCCGCGAGCCGAACGAATCGCGCCAGAAGCTTGAGCTGATCATAGAAGTTGCCGTCCTCTACGATCGTCCGGACGCCCAGCGCAGCGCGCGCGTCAGTCTTCGCGGTGAACTCTCCTCTCAGCCATCGGATGGCTTCGTTCTTCAACACGTCGTCGCCGCGGTCGTGACCACGCCAGTAGGCCTCGACGACCGTGGCGAAGTCGAAGCCGCCCACGAGCTCGGACAGAGAACCGAGGTGCTCACGGATGACGACGTCCGCGTTCACGCCGCGCGCCTGCGCATCCGACAGCGCGGTCGAGACGAAGCGCTCGACCACGGCGCCGATTGCGCCGCCTTCGGGCCGCGTGCGCGTGGCCATGTTGCGCATCAGCTCCGCGTACAGCGCGCGAGCCTGTCCACCCGTCGCGTGGAGGCGCCTGTCTGGCGTCAGGTCGGCGTGGACAGTGACCAGCTTCTTTTCGAGCGCGACCGAGCGAATGAGATGCAAGAAGAAGGTCTTGCCCGAACCGTATTCGCCTATCACGAATCGGACCGCAGACCCGCCGTCCGCAATCCGCTCGAGGTCATGAATGAGAGCCTTCAGCTCATGGACGCGACCAACCTGAATCAGTTGCTGACCGACGCGTGGCACCACGCCAGCTCGAAGGCTTTGCAGGAGGCCATCACGCTCCCTGGGACGAATTTGCGGAACAGCGGTCACGCGAGCATCTCCTTGGCAACGGCGAGGTCGATCGTCAGGGTTTCGCCAGGATCACACAGCAACGTTCCGCATGCCTCGACGGCCGCATCGTTTAGCAATTCGAGCGCGCCGTCAGGCATGACCCCGTGCTCCCTGGCCAGCGATTCGAACGACTCTCTCTGCCAGGTTTCGTTCTGAGCCAAGGCCTTGAGAAGGTTCAAGTGCTTCTGGTCGAGACCGCTGGCGGTCATGACATGCGCCATCGGCGGTGGGGTGGGACCCTCGACGTCATCGCCCGCGAAGATCTCGCCGAGGAGCGAGGCCACCTGCTCGGATTCGGCGAGCTTCTCCTCCACCGCTTGCATGTCTAGCGTGGAACCGAGAGCCGGGGGCATCTCCGGAATCGCGAAGCCGGGACTCTCGTGGCCCTTCGTCCGGACGGTAACCGGCTCCGACGCCGCGAGTGCGCCATGAAGCTCGCTGAAGGCCAGCTTCGGGTCGAGTTCCAACAAGCGGTAGATCTGTTCGACCATGCGGATCGTCTGGGGATTCGCATCGGATGCGCCTGCGAGCCTCGCGACGGAGCGGCCCATGGCGTTGCGCGCCGTCGCAGGCAACTCGCGCAACCTGCTCCGAAGCCCGCCCAGCTTCGGAGTCTCGGCTAGAAGCCATGCGCAGTGCGCCCGCAGCCGAGTGAGCGACTCGGGCGGGAGCGCGACCTGAGCGTCGCAGAACCTTGAGATTGCTTCGCGCTCGCGGTCTGTCACCACGCCGTCGGCACAGACCACCGCGCACGCGAGGCGGCCCAAAAGCGATGCGACGCGATATTTCGCGGTTGGCTTCGCGGAGGACCGCGTATCGATCCTGAAAAGGCAGACGTGCGCAGATTTGTCGAGCGCAGTACCGCCCCACCGCACGTCGGGTTCGACTCCAATGCCGCCGCCCTGCAGAGCCTGCAGAACTCGGAGAACCTGCTGCTTTGACCACGGCTGATCAGGAAGCGCCGACCACCGCTCCGTCCACTCGGCGCCTTCAACGACCACATACGTCTCCGACTGCCACCGCTGGGAGAGCCATTCTCGAAGTTCGCGCATCGATTCCTCGGCCGCACGCTCCGCAGCGTCTTCGGGCAAGAGCGCTATCGCCTCGGGCGATGAGCGGGACCGGTTCGGCTTCGAAAGCCAACGACTGTAGGCGCCGAGGTCCTCCGCACATCGTTCGGCCAGAAGAATGACCTTCTTCAGCGGGGCACCGACCGCGCCCACGTCCGGGACATCTGGCAGCGGCAGCGGAATGAGGTTTCCGAATCCTGCGCTCGCCGCGTGGTAGCTGTGCTGCAGTCGCCGCGCTGGAGGTTCGATCTCAAGGCCAGCCCCAAAATCCGCTCGGTATCGCTGAAGGAAAAGAGCCCGGAATTCGCTGGCGCATCGCTCCGCGGGCATCCCGAGCCTCGCGGTGCCCTCGTGGCACACCCATTCGAAGGCGAGCTCGCCAGGAAGCGGCTGTCGTTTCGCGAGTGCACGTCCAAGTTGCACCTCGAGACCCAAGGGCAGCGTTCGAGATCGCGTGCCGTCGAAGGGCGGGACGCTCTCCTTGTTCTCCAGCGCATCGAGCGCCTCGAGGAAGCGGCTGGAATAGCCCTCAAACGAACCGCTCTGGCCGTACAGTCGTCGGAGCCTCTCTACCTCGGCACGGATTACTGGGAGATCCGCGCGCGCGGAACGATCGTGCTGGACGTCGTGGAGCGCTCGACGCTCGAGCCCGTAGAAGAAGGTGAATACGAGCCCCAAGTTCGCATTTGGGTCGGAGCGACCGCCTGCGAGCCAGTCGAGGAACACGCCACGCGCTCGCGGAGTAAGGCTTCGGTACGAGGGCCAGTAACCGGGCTCCTCATTCGACTCCATCCCGCCAGCGTGGACGGGCAATCTCGGATCCACGAGTGCTGGCTCAAGCCGGTGACCTGATGCGCTCGGAAGTCCCTTGCCCACGTAAATGAGCGCATTCGAGATCGTGCGACCGACAATTGTGACAGTTCCCGTGCCGATCCACCTTGCCTCCGCTGGCGCCGCGAGCTCACGCGCCTCGTCGGCGTTGCCGAAGGTCACGGTGACGCGGACTTCCGGAAGGTCCGACTGAAGTTCGGACCGCACGGGAACGTGCGCGGAGCTTCGCCGCTGGTCGTTGCGGACCGTGCGCGGCGTCCGCGAGCCCTTCAGCTCGCGTGACGGCTTCTTCTTCGCCGACAGCACGAGCACGAGCAGGCCCACGCCGACGAGCACACAGAGCCACATGCTTCCCCACAATAAGTTTCGCAGTCTGTTTGCGACCTCGCCCACCTGCCCCAGGGTGGCCCGCCTCAGCTGCCGCAGAAGATTAGCTCACGGCGTCGCCCGTCTGAGTGGGCGCGCCGTCTACGCCAGCCTCGATAGGCACAGCCTGCTCCGCAAACTGGCAGAGCGCGTTGGCGAGCCGGAGCTGCTCGGGAGTGCGGCACCGTACGCGGAGTAGCTCGGGAGAAAATACAAGTATTGAGAGCGCACGGGCGCGAGATACGGCAACGTTTAGTCTGTTCAGCTCGTACAGGAATTCCATGGCACGGGGCGCGTCCTCGGCCGACGAGCTCGCCATCGAGTAGAACGTCACCGCCGCTTGCTGGCCCTGGAACTTGTCAACGGTGCCGATGCGCGCTCCGGCAACAAGAAGCTCGGTCAGCCGTGCGACCTGAGCGTTGAACGGCGTCACCACCAGGATGTCGTCCAGCCCGAGCGTGCGTCTATCACCCTTGTTGTCAACCCAGGGGCTGCCCACTAGTTGGCGCATGGCGCTGGCGATGGCCAACCCCTCCGCTTCGGACGACGTGCGGTTGCCCCGATGCGCGGCGGCGATGATGCGCAGCCCGGTGCCGCCCAGAGAGCCGGGGAAATCGACGCGCTGGCGCGCGCACTCGGGCGAGGCCTCGAGTCGCCCCTCATAGACGACTTCGGAGACGAAGCGGCAGATGTCGGGGTGCATGCGGTGTGTGGTCTCGAGGAACAGACCCATGTGCTCCGGAATGGTCGCGTTGTCCCCGAGCAGGTGCTCCAGGGCTGACGCCTCGGCGCCAGGCGGGTGAGTGGCTTTGCCGGGCTGGGCGAGTTGCTGGGGATCGCCGAGCAAGATGACGTTCCTTGCTGAGATCCCGGCAGCCAGCACATCGGCAAGGGAGACTTGTCCGGCCTCGTCGACGAAGAGCACGTCGACCGCTTCGCGCATCGCCGCGAACAGCCAGGGCGTCCCCGCCGCCACGCGCGCGGTGCCCGCGCTCAAGGCGGACTGTACGTCGATGTTGGTTTTCGCCTGACGGACGTCAGGGTCTGTTGAGCGCTGGTGGGCCTCGGAGGTTTTTTGGATCGGGTGTAGCGCGACACCATCCTTGCGCGCGAGATCACAAGCTTCGTCGAGCAGGTTGACTATGACCTTGTGGCTATTGGCGGTAATGCCGACCTTCTTGCCGGCGCGTACGAGATCCACAATGAGGCGGGCCCCCGTGGTCGTCTTGCCTGTGCCAGGCGGCCCCTGAATGGCCAGTGCAGTGTCGTCAAGCAGGTGAACGATGCGCCGCGCGGCGTCTTTGGCCAGCTCTCCGCGGCCAACGAGCGGCGCCCCGGCGATGTGGCCGGAAATGCGCGGGGGGCGCCGCAAGAGCAGATCGCGCAGCGCGCGGTAGGGCCCTGGCGCGTCGTCCAGCGAAGGGCCGGCGCTCCCTACCCAGTTGGCCAGCTCCCAGATGGCTTGCGGCTTCGGCTTTGCCGCAGGCGGGCCAGACGGGATGAGGTTCCGAGGAATCGGCCGGCCCTTACGGAGTCGCAGGTCAATCTCGCCGCGCGCGATGTCCAGGCCGACCACGTCGCCGACATCTTTCTCGATCGCAGGATCGACCGGCGACGCACCTTCGAAGATCTTGTGCTCCTGGTCGCGGTCGTACGTGAAGCGCAGGTGGTCGGTGCCGGTGACCGCACCCTGGAACTCAAGGCCGGCGAGCGCCTCGGGATCCTCGAACAGCTCGCGCTCGGACATCTCCAAGCGGTCGTAATAGGCCCACCACTCTGGCTTCTGTGCGCGCCGATGGAAGTCGATGAGTTGGGCCAACAGCCATCGCGCGCGGTCGCCCTCGCTCCAGCTTTCCGGCTTCGCTGGCAGCGGCTGCAAGAGCGTGCCTGCTGCGCCGGCGGCCTGGGCGAGGTCTTGCTGGAGCTTGTCACTGGGGGGCGCATTTCTCAGTTCGGGCCTGGGGATCGGGCCTTGCGCAGCCTCCGCCTCGGACCGCCGCGCCTCCAGCCAATCGCGGAGCGTCTGCGTGGAACGACAGTCGACCTCGTTGTAGGCGCGGATCGATTCGAGGAGCGCGGGATCGCCTGTCCGGAGCCACTCCTCATAGGCGACGATGCTCGAAGCCGCGGTCTTCACGTCACCCTCGCGTGGCCCCATGTAAAAGGCCTCGAGCGCCTTAATCGAGTACGAGTCCTGCGAGATCCGGAGCGTCTGCATCACAACGCGGTATAGGTCGACGAACACCTCGTTGCGCAGGAGCACATCGAGCTCTTCTTCCCGCGTGCCGTGAGTGCCCATGAGCCGGCTCACCGCGGTCCGCTCGTAGCTGGCGTAGTGGTAAACGTGCAGGTCGGGGAACCGTGCCCGGCGCTCTGCGACGAAGTCGATGAAAGCTTCGAAGGCCTGTTTCTCCTCGGCGCGGTTGTGCGCCCAGAAGGCCTTGAAGTTGTAACTGCCATTTTCGAGCCAGACTGCGCCGAAGAGGTATTCGAGGCCGCCATCGACGTGGGGGTCGCCCTCCATGTCGAAGAAGACATCTCCGGGCGAAGGCGTCGGAAGAAGAGCGAAGCCCTTGGTTGGGTCAGTCTGCGGGAGCAGCCGATACTCAAGTTTGCCCGTCTCGCGCTGGCGGACCTGGAGTCCCGCTTGCTCGCGGAGGCGGGTCAGCGGTTGCGTACCGATTCCCTTCACGCGCTGGTCCGCGGGCAGGCGGGCCAGTGCCGAGGTCGTGGGGATGCCAGCGGCGATGAGCTTGCGGGTTTGGTCGCGGCGCATCCCTGCTACAAGCGACAGGTGGTCGTCCGCCTTCCGCCGCGCCGTGCAGCGCTCCTCCCAGGGGCATAGCCCGCAATGGGCGACCGGCTCCGGATACGTCTCCGCCTTCGCCTGCGCTCCCAGCCAGGCTTCGAATTCCGCCTTCGCCCGCCGGAAGTAGGCTGCGAACTCTGTGACGCGGAACGACCTGCGAACGCCGTCTCCGGTGACCACGTGCATTTGCTGCGGCACTGCGCCCTGAATCCGGGCCACGTGCTCGGAGTAGGAAAGCATCTGGAGCAGCGCGTCCGCCTTCGCCTGCCGGGTCAGCTTGGTGTCGGAGACCTCATAGCTCCAGGCACCCAAACGGCTTGGGCGCTCGACCCTCAACAGGAAGTCCGCGTGCCCGCGCCACCGGCCATCGAAGAAGGCCGCCTGGTAGATGACCTTCGCGCCCGCGCGCATCGCACGGACCGTGTCCTCCTCGGCCTTGCGCAGCGCAGCCAGCGAGTAACCGTCGACCGTGATTGTGACCACGTCGTTGCCTTCGGCGGAGAGGCGCTCCTTGTAGGCCTTTTCGTGATCGCCGCCGCGAGTGGTCAGCACCTTCAGCTCGGGGTCGTCGCGCTCGGGACGCTCCATCTGCCCCAGCGCGGCATAGCGATCGAGCTCGCTCTTGTGGGTGCATGCGAGATAGCCGACGAGGTCGGTCGGGCTCACCACCAGGACGCCTTCGACGTATTGCATGCGTTCCCCTGCCGCGTGACCTGCGCCTGAATGCGCCACAACGGGAACTCCACGGTTCCCGGGAACCACGCAAAACGTTAGCATCTGCCTACGACTGCGGTCATCCGCGCCGTGGCGGGCTGGCTCGGCTCGGGCGGCGGCACGTGTGTCGGCGCGCCGGAGCACGAGCGGGCGCGTCGGTGCTGCTGGCCTTGCTTCCTGCGAGGCGCTCGTGGGCGCGCTCTCGGATCACCGACGAGAACGCTGGGGGGAACCGCTTTGCGCTTTTCGGGACGGTGGACCGACGTATTTCTTGTCAGATCGACGCCGTAAGGTGGCCCCTGTGCCAAACGACCAAGCCCATCCTCCGCGACGCGCACTGAATCAGGTCGCCGCGTTTCAGTACGTCACAGTCGAGAACGCACCGACTTACCGCGCAATCATGCAGGTGTTCTTTGACGCGCGGCAGCGGTACGTCATCGAGCTCCGGGGCAGCGAGGTGCTTGAGCTGCTGAGGGCCTCAACCAATCACTTCGAACTCGCCGACGAAGCTGCGCTCGACTACCACCTTGGACAGCTGGTCACCTGGGGCAACCTGGCGCACGCACATGACCCCGGCGCAGTTTCGCGCCTCGAAGACTTCTACAAGAGGCGCTTCGTCTACCACCTAACATCGGTCGGCGAGGCCGCCCATCGTGCGGTGCTCGAGGTCGAGGCCACCGCTGGGCGCTCGGGTTCGCTGCAATCGACGATGCTCGCCAAGATCCGCGACGCGCTCGTCGAGCTGGCGCGCCAAGGTGCCGAGGCTGCTCCGTCGGCCGACGTCGTCTTCGGGCTGCTGCACGATCTCCAAGCGGCTTTCGGCACCCTCACAGAGGAAGCCAACCATTTCATCTCGGAGATCGATCGCTCGGACACCGGCCCCGCCGCCGAGGAGCGCTTCCTGCTCTACAAGCAGGCCCTCCTCGCCTACATCTCACGCTTCATCGAGCAACTGCGCAGACTCGGTACCGAGATCCGCACCGCAATCGAAGCCGTTGACGCCGCTGGCTCGGCCCGGCTTATCGACCTCGCCTCTCGCTCAAACGACCTGCCCCCTTCGCTAGGTCACGGAGACCCCGCGGCCCGCTGGCGAGACGAACAGCAACAGCGCTGGGCCGGTATGCGCGCATGGTTCGCCGGGGATCGCTCGACTGGCTCGGCGCCGACCGTCGAGCGCCTCGCTCAGGTTGCCCGAGATGCGGTCATTTCGCTCACGCGCACTTTGATGCGCCTCAACGAAAGGCGCACGCGGCCTGTCGATCGCGCCGCCGACTTCCGTACTCTCGCCCGCTGGTTCGCGCGCGCTTCGGACGACGGAGCCGCGCACGTGCTGTGGCGCTCCGCGTTTGGGCTTGCCGCCGCGCGCCACTTCGTTCTCGTCGACGATGACCCCGATCTCGTCGCTGCGAACACTTCGTGGTGGGATGCGCCGCCCGTCGAAATTCCTGTTCGCCTTCGCACCCACGGTGCGTTGCCCACAGCCGGGCGTCCCTCCCAGGTTCCAAATCACGAGCTAGCCCGCCAGTGGATTGCGCAGAAGCGCCGCCGCGAACAGGCAGTGCTGCAGGAGGCATTGCGGCGTTTTTCCGGCCGCGGCCCGCTCACCATCTCCGGCATGCATGCGCTCACCGAGCCGGAGTTCGAGGTGTTTCTCACCTTCATCGACGAGGCACTCACTTCTCCGCGGCAGCCCGACGGTTCGCGGGTGGCCCGCAGCTCCGACGGCCGCTTCCGTATCACCCTCGTTCAACCTCCGGGCGACACGCTGCTGGTGAGAGTGGAAACACCCGTGGGCCACCTGTACTGCGCCGACTACCGCATTCAGGTCGACGAAGCGTCTGCCGCGCGGCCCACCGCTGAGGCTTCCCGATGAGCCGGCTTTCGTCAGTGATGGAAGCAGAGCGTGCCGGCGAGCGCTCCCGTGCGCTGAAGCATCTGCTCGCCCACCCCCTAACTCTCTCAGCGAATTCACCCGAGGCCTTCGCGGCGATCGCGCGCCATCGCGAGTACCTTACCGCATGGTTCGCTGATCACCCCGGCTGGAAGCTCTCTGTGGACGTGCCCGGCGGTTTCGCGCGGCTCCACAAAGTTCCCTTCGGTACGAGTGCGACGCGAGCCGCCCAGCCCTCCGGTCGCTCCGAATTCGACCGGCGGCGCTACACCCTCTTCTGTCTAGCGCTTGCAGCTTTCAACGAGATCGGCGCCCAGACAACGTTGATGACGCTCGCGCAGCGCGTCGAGGAACTCTCAATCGAAGAAGAAGGAGCGATCGAACCGTTCGAGACCACCTCGGGGCATGAGCGCCGCGCATTTGTCGACGCGCTACGCCTGCTAATGGAGCTGGGCGTGCTACGCGTTCGGGAAGGCGATACTGACCGCTATGCCTTGTCACGCGAGACGGACGCCCTGTTCGATGTGAATGATCGGGTGCTCGCCCATCTCCTGTCGTCTCCGATTCCGCCGGCGTTTGCCTCCGGACCGCAAGAGCTGCTCGACGAGGTGTTCCCCGACACCGAGGAGGGACAGCGGCAGCGGCATCGCATGACCGTCTTTCGCCGCTTGCTCGACGATCCGGTGCTCTATTTCGAAGACTTGGAAGCCGATGCCGTCGACTGGCTCGATCATGCCCGGGGATGGCTATACCGAGTGCTCGAGCACGACGCCGGCTTCACGGTCGAGAAGCG
Source organism: Deltaproteobacteria bacterium (assembly GCA_018266075.1). GTDB lineage: Bacteria > Myxococcota > Myxococcia > Myxococcales > SZAS-1 > SZAS-1. The sequence continues at coordinate 102,516 of JAFEBB010000017.1, forward strand.
CGCCGAGGGGCTCTGTGCGTTGGACCCTTCCTCAATAACTTCCGACACGTCTTTTCCTGACGGCGGCTCGACCGCGAAACACGCTGCGCTCCTCCTTGCGGAGCAGTGGGTGCGGCTGAATAAGGAGGGCATTGTCAGAATCCGCCGTGCCGACGTTGTCGAGCTCATCCGAAGGCTGCAACGCGACTTCGGCGAGCGCTGCGGCTGGAGCAAGCAGTATCCACCGGACGACGATGGCTGCGGCCGGCTTGCAGACGAGGCGTTGCGGCTTCTCGAAGCATTCGATTTGGCCAGCGAGAGCGGCGACGGTTGGCGAGCGCGACCAGCAATCGCGCGGTTCCGGCCTGGTGCTCCCACCCGAAAGGCACCATGAGCACTACGGTTCCCGATAGGCTTCCCATCGCAGGGGCCACGCGGTGGCAGTTGCTGCGTGCAGGTATCCAAAACGTTTGGGAGTACGACGACCAGCGTTTCATCTTCCATCGCGGCCGCCTGATGCTGCGCGGCGAGAACGAGTCCGGCAAGAGTAAAGCCCTCGAGGTACTGCTCCCGTTCTTGCTCGACGCCAGCCTCCATCCGCAGCGTCTCGACCCGTTCGGCTCGACCGCGCGCTCCATGCGATGGAACCTCATCAACGACTCCAACCCGACTGTTACTGTTTCCATCGGCTACGTATGGCTCGAGCTCGGCCGCCAAGGCGGCGATGGCCCCGAGTACTGGACGATTGGCGCAGGCCTCAAGGCCAGGCGCACTGGCCCTCAGGTGGACGACTGGTACTTCGCGACCTCGCGCCGAGTGGATGAGGACCTGAAGCTGGTCGACGCGAACCGCACCCCCCTGACGAGGCCCCACCTCACGGCCGCGCTCGGAGGCGAGGGCACCGTGTTTGAAAGCGGCGCCCACTACCGCCGCGCGCTCAACGAGAAGTTGTTCGGCCTTGGGGCGGACCAGTATTCAGCACTGGTTGACGCGCTTCTCCAGCTACGCAGGCCGCAGCTATCAAAGGGGCTGGACCCCGATGAGCTCTCGCGGATTCTTTCGGCGAGCATGCCTCCGCTCGACGCACAGGTGATCGGCTCGTTGGCCGAGGGGTTCGAGCGGCTCGACCGGCATCGTGACGAGAGAGAAGAATGTCGATCGACGCTGATCTCGGTCCGCGCGTTTCTCGACGTCTACCGCCAGTACGCGGCGGCAATTGCGAAGGGCCGTGCGCTCGAGGTCACCCGGGCGGACAGTGCGTTCCACGCCGCGCGGGCGAAGCAGAAAGAGGCGGAAGGAAAGCGTGATGCCGCCGTGGCCGCACTGGCGAGCATCGACGGGCGGATTGAGGAAACCGAAGGCGCGAGCTTGGCGCTAGAAGAGCGGCTGCGGGTTCTGCGCGAGTCCGATGCATATCGCGCAGTCTCGGAGCTCGAGAACGCCGAGCGACAGGCGCACCTGTGGAAGACTTCCTCCGAGCGGTCGCGAGGGGCCCGCAGTGACGGCGAAGCTCGCGCTGCACGGAAGCAGGAGCACCTCGCCGAGGCGGAGGCGCTCGCAGCCAAGGATGCCGGCGAGCTTGAAACCGAGTCGCGCACCGCGGAGGCAGGCGCCAAGGCCTGCGATCTGGCAGAGGCGCACGGCGCGATGATTCTCGCGCTGGAGCAGGGCCGCGGCGCCTCCGCTGAAGATACGCTGCGCGCGGCCTTGCGCATACGGGAAGAGGCCATCGACGCACTGAGAAAACTCGTGCGTCGGCATGAGGAGGCAACGCGGATCCTCGATGCCGCCACCGTGCGCGCAACTGCGGCGGAGCAGCGCTCACGCGATGCCGACGATGCGGTTCGCCGTGCGGCGAACTCTGAGTCATTGGCTCGCGCGGAGCTCGTCGAGGCAATCGAGGCCTGGGCCGCAGCCTGCCTTGAGCTGGCCGTCGCCCTGCCTGCGCTTCTCGACTTGCCGCCCGAGCAGATGCGCGGCGCCGCCACAGCGGCCGCGTCTGGCGCGCGCGCTTCGCTCGACGAGGCCTTGGCGCGGGCGAGTCTCGAGCACGACACGGCAGCGCTTCACCTGAAGGAAGCCCGTGCGGAGCGCGACGCCCTCGCTACCCAGCGGCACCAGCCACCTACGGCGCCAGTCTGGCGCGCTCCGCGAGCCTCTACGCGGCCGGGCGCTCCGCTGTACCTCGTGTGCGACTTCGCGGAGCACGTCGATGCGGATGCGCGCGCGGGACTCGAGGCGGCGCTCGAGGCGGCGGGGTTGCTGGACGCCTGGCTCACGCCCGACGGGGCCGTGCTCGACCCGGAGACCTTCGACAGCATGCTGGTCGCGCAACCGGTAGACGACGGGCCTACCCTGACCAGCGTCTTGCGGCCCGTACATGGTGCCGCTGTCACGGTGGAGCGCGTGCGAGCAGTGCTAGCGTCGGTCGGGCTGGGAGAGAGCAACGCGCGCGCCTGGGTATCGACCGATGGCCAATTCGCGATCGGCCCTCTGCGCGGCTCCTACCAAAAGCAGTCCGCGGCCTTCATCGGGGCGGCGGCGCGCGAGCGCGCTCGTATCGAGAAGCTCGCCGAGCTGTCCACTCGCGTCGCCCAACTCGAGACGGCGGTTGCTGAACGGGCGTCTGCCGTCGAAGCGGTGCGTGAGCGGCGCGCGCGACTCGACCAAGAGCTCGCTTCGTTTCCCGACGTCCAGGCGCTGCGCGATGCTCAGGCCGACCTGCGGGCCCGGGCCAGCGAGCTCGATGCGGCCCGAGCCACGCACGCCGAGGAGCTCGAGCGCGTGCGGCATGCCGAAGGTGCGCGGGCTCAGGTCGCCCAGACGCTGTCCGAGCGGGCTGGGAAGGAAGGGCTTCGAGCGTGGATCGACCGCCTCGACGATTTGGTCACGAGGACCGCAGCATGGCAGGCCGAAGCCCTCACGTTGCTCAGGACCTTCGACCGCGTGAGGCGTTCGCGTGCGGAGGTCGACGTGCGCAAGGCAGAGCTCAGGGATCTGCTGGGCGAGGTCGAGCGGCTTAAGCAAGCGGCCTTAGACGAGCACCGACAGGCGCTTGAGGCGCAAGCCCGCGTCGACGCGCTGAACGAGACGGTGGGCAAGACACGTGACGACCTGCTTTCGAACGTGCGTGAAGCGGAAGGCCACCAGTCGCAGATCCGCAAGCAACTGAAGGACTACCGCGAGCAGCAGACCTTGCTGCAGGCAGAGCGGGCGACGCTCGTGGCCGCGAGCGCGGCCTCCGAGGTGAAGGTGACGGAAGCCGACACAGCACGGCGCGAAGCGGAGCGACACTTCAGGACCGCGGAAGAAAGGGGGTTGCTGGCGGTCATCGGCGCGGAAGGCCCCGGGGCCGCCCACGCGTGGAGCTACACGGACGTGCTGTTGACAGCTCGGAAGGTCGATGACGCCACGGCCAAAACTGACGCGTCTGACGCGGGACGGGACAAAGCCTGGAACCGCGTCAGCGAGCGGCATCAGGAACTGATGCGCTCGTTGAAGCCCGAGCTCAAAGTGCTCGCCTCGCAGTTGGACGGAGTGACGGTTTACGAAGCGACTCTGAATGCACGTCGGCTATCGCTGCTCCAGCTCGACGCAGAACTCGAGAACGATCTTCATGAGCGCGACCGACTCCTGGCCGACGAGGAGCGCAAGCTCTTCGAGTCCTTCCTGACTGGCGAAGCGCACGAGCACTTGCGCGAGCAACTGCGCGAGGCAATCGGTCTGGTGAAGCGCATGAACCGCCAGCTCGAAGCACACCCAACCTCCTCGGGAATGAAGATGCGGCTGCAGTGGGAGGTTGCTGAAGACGCCGCTCCGGGTACCCGTCAGGCGGTGGCTCTGCTGTTCAAATCTGGCGAGCTTATGTCCGATGCCGATCGCACCGCGCTGCTCGGTTTCCTGCGACAGCGGCTTGACGAGGCTCGCGCGGGCGGCGAGGTGGGACACTCGCTTCAGGAGCAATTACTCTCAGTCCTTGACTACAGGCGCTGGCATACATTCGAAGTGCAGTGCCGGGCGGGCAGCGAGCCGTGGAAGCGACTGACGCGGAAAGTGCACGCCGCCGGCTCGGGTGGACAGAAGGCGGTAATGCTCCACTTGCCGCTGTTCGCTGCGGCTGCGGCCTTCTACGATTCCGCGCGCACTGGGGCGCCGCGCTTCATCCTTCTCGATGAGGCATTTGCGGGCATCGACCGCAAGACGCGAGGTGAACTCATGGGGTTGCTCGCTGACTTCGATCTCGACTTCGTGATGACCTCATTCGAGGAGTGGGGCTTCTACCCCCAGCTTGACGGCCTCTCGACGTACCATCTCGCCCGCGAGAAAGGCATGCGCGGAGTGTACTCCGACTGGTTCGTGTGGAATGGGCTGGAACCGGTGCAGATGCAGACATGAAGTTAGAAGCGCTCGAACCGCTCCGCCCGATGTTGGCGCAAGTGCGCGACGCGCTCGAGGCCCGCGGCGTTGACCGTGCGCGGACCTTGACCCTGAACGAGCTGTCTGCGGCCCAGCGTCGCGTACTCGCCGACCTCTGCGGTTGGCCAGAGGTTCCAAGCGGCCCCAGGGTAAAGCTCTCTCTCGCGAAGCTGGATGCGGCCCTTCGCGACAGCGCCGTTGGTGTCGGGCTCGTCGATGCGGTGACCGCGATGTTTGGACCACTCGCTGATCGCCGGGCGGAGCGAGCGAAGACCCTCGCTGCGCGGGAGACCATTTGGGCGACGGCACGCCAGCGAATCGAGATGCGCCCGGCCCTGCTAGCTTGGCTGGAGGATCTTCGCGCGCACGGCCGGGCGGCCCGCGCCGCGACTTTGTCGCGCACGAGCGAAGATGTGATTCTCGACCGTGCGCTCGCTGTCGTCGCCAGGCTTCCGGCCAGCGGAATGCTGCTTCCGATCTTTGCGCTCGATGTGCTGGGCGATGCGCATGCGCTCGATGCGGGCGAGCCACTGTCAGCGCTCGTCTTGCGAGCGGCAGCGGCGCTGACCTCTTCTCCGCTTCCATCGAATGCGGTGCAGAGGCGCCGACTCTGGGCCGACGTTGGCGTCGCCTGCGATTCACTATCGGCCGATGTCTTGAGCCTAGGTCTCAAGCCTCCAGGAGACGGACTGCTTTCACGGCACCTACGTGAGGCTTCGGCGGAAGGGGTTCCACGGCGCACGACGCTGGGTGAGCTGTCGGGCACCCGCGTCACCATTGCGCCGGGGGCGACGGTGTTCATATGCGAGAACCCCAGCGTGGTGGCTGCGGCAGCGGAATGCCTCGGCGCTCGGGTGCAGCCCTTGGTGTGCGTGGAGGGAGTCCCGTCGACGGCGGGGCTGAAACTTCTGAGCGACTTGAGTGCTGGGGGCGCAGAGCTTCGATTCCACGTCGATTTCGACTGGGGAGGGTTGCGCATCGGCAACGTATTATTGGAGCACCTGCCTGCGGCCAAGCCCTGGCGCCTGTCCGCAGCCGACTACGAGCGCTCCGTCACATTGCGGCGTGGAGCCCTCGAACTGGCAGGAGCGCCCGTCGAGGCCCGATGGGACAAGGATCTCCGGCCCACGCTCATCCATCACGGGGGCGCCGTCCTAGAGGAGCAGGTGATCAGCGACCTCTTGGCGGACCTCGTAACCTAACTCGCCGGGTTATTGGGCGTGACGGTGATCTATGCTCGCGCAGGAAAGCCGACATTCTAGATTCTCGCTCACCTCAGGTCTCGCGTGAACCTCAGCTCTTCGACGCCAACCACACCTCACGCTGCTCCGCTGCCGGATTGGGTACAACCCGTCTGCGAACTCTTGGTCCAACCTGGGACCGCGTACTTCTTCTGGGTCCTGATTCTCGCCGGAACGGGCCTGGCCCTCTGGTACCTGCGACGGCACGCCGCGCCACTCCAGAAGGAGCTCGACGAGGCGCTCCGTGCGGTCGATGCGACCCCCAAGGGGAATGATTTCTCGAAGAGCTTCGAAGAGCTCCGAACCGAATTCGAGCGCCTTCCCAACCTGTGCCATCTGTGGTCCGAGTTCGAGGAGACGCTCGATGTCCGCCACGACAAGCTCGGCGTCGAGCGGGTCTTCAACACGCGCCCGGCCAACGAATTCTTCCACCCTGAGAACGTCGCGGCGGAGCGGGCCAGTAGCCGGGTTGTCTCGGCGGCGCCGAATCTCCTGGTCGGCATTGGGATCTTCGGCACGTTCCTGGGCCTCGCGGCCGGAGTCCAGTTGGTCGCTCCCGCGCTGCGTAATGCGCAGAGCGATTTCTCCGCCGCCATCGGCGACCTCCTTGGCGGAGCCTTCCTCGCGTTCTCGAAGTCCGCACTCGCGATCCTGTGCTCCGTCGTCCTCACGTTGTTCGAGCGCTACGCCCATGGCTCCATCTCGGAGCGGTTCGAGCGGTTGTCTGGCGCTCTCGATGCTCGGCTCACCCTACAGACGCCGGAGCGCCTCGCGTACGAGCAGCTTGAGCAGCTCCAGGAGCAGACCGATGCGCTGAAGCGGTTCCGGGACGACATCGCGCCGGCCATCGCAGAAGCACTCGAGACCCGTGTGGGCCATGCCCTCGCGCCCGCGCTTCAGTCTCTGCTGGACGCGATTCGCGAGCTGCGCGTCGACCGCGAGAACTCGAACGAGAAAATGCTCAGCCACATCGTCGAAGAGTTCCGGCAGAGCATGACCTCCGCAGCCGGGAGCGAGCTCAAAGAGATGGCTCGGTCCGTGGGGCAGCTTCAGACAGTGCTGGCACGCACCAGCGAAGCGATCGAGAGCTCGCAGCGGCACGCGGAAGCGTCTAACACCCGCCTCACCGAGGGGCTCGAGCAGACACTCGAGCTTGTCCGGACCGGCATTCGCGGCGAGCTGGAGTCCCTATCGCACAACGTTCAGCACGCCCTGGCATCGTCTGCGGAATCACTCTCCACGCACCTCGCGCAGGGAGGCGAAGCCCTGAGCCGCCAGGCCTCGTTGCAGGCACAGAACTTCGGAATCGCCGTCCAGCGGCTCGAAGCCCTGATGTCGGGCTGGCAGGGCACACTGGCCGGGACCCAGGAGATGCTCGAGCGCATGCAGCAGGCGACAGCGGCGGTTGATGGCGCCTACGCGAACTTCCGGAGCACAGCGCTCCAGCTCCAGGAGACAAGCCACGCAGTCCGCCGGGCCTCGGAGCAGCTTTCAACGGCGGCCGGCGCCCAGCAGACGTCCAGCGAGCACATCGTTCGCGCCGCAGAAGATGTGGGTCGGAGCCTGGCCGTCGCGCAAGCGAGCTGGGAGGAGTACCAGAAGCGGTTCGAGACCATTGACACTCAGCTCGCGAACGTCTTCCAACGCCTTGACGAAGGGCTCGGGCGCTACAGCCAAAACGTAGCCGAGTATTTCCGCGGGCTCGAGGGTCACATGGTCACCGCCACCGACAAGCTCAGTAACGTCGTGGGCGCGCTCTCCGAGGACATCGCCGACCTACCGCTGGAGGTGAAAAACCTCGGCGCCCACATCGAGAGATTCGAGCGGGCGATGGGCAACGGTGTCCGGCGGTGATGCGTCGTCGCCGCACCGCTCCCGCTGCCGAGGGCGAGGGGTTCCTGGCTTCCATCAGCGACCTGATGGCTGCGCTTCTTTTCGTTTTCATTGCCACGGTGCTGGTCTTCGCCAATCGGCTCCGAGCGGCGGAGGCGCGGGCTCGGGAACAAGAGCAGCGCGCCCGCCAGACCAACGAGCAGCTCGAGAAAGAAAGAGCGAAATTCGACGCTGAGCACCGCGGCGTGGCCGATGCGCGCCGCGACTTGGTCGCCTTGCTCTTTCGCAACCTGCAGGCGAAGGGACTTCTTGGACTCGAGAAGACGCTCGATACGGACGCGGCGGAACAAGGCGTCCTCCACCTCCCAGAGGGAGCAGTGTCCTTTTCGCGAGGCAAGTACGACTTCGATGGTGCTCAGAGCGTCAGCAACCTCGCCGCGGTCGCGCAGGAATTGGCGAACGTGTTGCCCTGCTACGCAGTCAGCCCGCGACCAACTGGGGACTGCCCTGCCAGCTCGAAGACCTACAAGCTCGAGGCCATGCTCTTCGAGGGACACACCGACTCTCACCCGTTCATGGTCAATGGGACGGACCTGAATCTGTACCTATCCACAGAGCGTGCAATCCAGACTTACAAGACCGTGATCCACAGGCAGCCTGTCCTGGACGACCTCCGCAATGCGAACCACCAAAAGGTGCTGAGCGTCGCGGGGTACGGCGCGGAACGCCTCCTCGACTCAGGGACCGGACCTGACGCCGACCGGAACAATCGGCGGATCGACCTGCGGTTCATCCTGACGGCGATGGCTTCGGCGGATCCGACCCCAAAGGTGACGGGGCCGTGAGCAAGCCAGGCCTTGGCGAGGTCCTCTCGACGAATCGGATCCTGGCGTTGGAGGAACTCCGCCGCGACCGCAGCTGGAGCCTGGACCGGTCCAAGAAGCTCGTGCAGCGACTGGACCGGCAGCTCGAGGCCGCTGAGTCCCGTCCCCCTCGGTCTATCGACTTCGATCAGATTCGACGCGAGATACGCGACCTGTGGTCAGCCCGAGCCGCCTTGGAGGATCTCTCGCCCCGGCATCTCCGGCTGTTCCCGTGGGTGGCGTTCGGCCCGCCCGACGCGCCCGCTTCAGCGTGGCTCGCTGCGGACGATGGCCTGACGCGGGCGTACCTCGGATGGCTACATGCTTCGCGCCGCCGGTCGGCGATTTCGGCTGCGATCCGGGTGCTGCTCGACACTTACCCGACCGAGCTTCCTACGTTCCACGCTTGGCGGCAGGGGCTCCGCGATCTGGGTGAAAGGCCCGGCGTGCTCCTGCCCGAAAGCGCGCCGGCGATATGGGTTCGCCACAGGCTCCTCTCGCAGGACGTGGCCCTGAGCCTGGCCGCATTGCTCACCCAGGAACTATCCGACTCGGCCTCTTCGGTTCTCACCAAGCTGCGGCTCGTGCCCGAACTCGAGCGCAGCGGGTTCATGCGCGAAGTCTGTACAAGGGTCGGAGCACAAGCCGAGTCGGAGCTGACCACCAGCAACTTGAGCCCGGACAGTCTGCAGCGCGTCCTCGAGCTCTTCGCGACGGGATCGAGCCTGCGCTTCGAGATGTTGCGGCCGACAATTGCGGGCCATCTGCTCCGGCCCTTTCGGACCCGAGCTGCGGCCGGTCCCATCCAGCAGAAGATCCAGTCCTTCATCTTGGCGCACCTGGGTGATCCGCGGCTGGGCTCCGCGAAGTGGGCGGGTGTAGCCGAGAGCGAGCGCGACACGCTCAAGCGCTGGCTGGCGCAGCAAAGCTTCGAGCTCTTCTTCGAGGTCCTCGACCGGACGGCCCAGGAGAACCACTGGCGATCCCGCCGGGCCTTCTGGAAGGAGTACCTCGACGCTGGAGTGATGACCGACGTGTGGCTGGTCCTCGGGCGGGACGCCCAAGAGCTGGTGTCCACGCGGGTCTCCAGCGCGTCCAATGCGACGTTTCGCAGCAACGTGGATCGGGCCCAGTCAGCTCTCTTGCTTCGGCTGCGAGGACGGACAGGTGCCACGCTGACCATCGCGGAGTTCAGTCACCAGGGCTCCTGCCGGGTGTGGCGCGAACCGAGCGCGCGGGCCCCGAAGCTCTATCAGACGGAGTACTCGTTGACCGTGCTCCGGGCGGAGGCCGATCACAGGCAGCCCCACCACGGAAACGCACAGGGAACCTGGCAGAACGAACTGCGAACCTGGCTTCGCCGGTACTGTGCGGTCGACCCGCTACGCGTCTGAGAGAGGCCGATGGCGAAGCTCACGTGGACCGTTGAACCCGAAGGGTGGTCCTTCTCCGTCTTTGACGGAAACGAGTTCCAGCCATGGCCACGGTGGGGCGCACAGTCCCTCATCGGCGAGGGAGGGCGAACGCTCTCGGTCGGTCCGCTCTTGGGGCTGTTCGAGCGCCTCGATGTTCCGGAACACGTCCGCGACGTGGTTGTCCCGCACGAGGCAGTCGCTTCGCTTCCCGACGAGGCGCTGGTCCAATTGGGCCTACCGCCACGATGGCCGAACCATCTTCTCCTCACCGCGCGCGGCCAGGTCACCGACCCAGGGTTCCGAGTGACTGCCACGTTCCTCAACAACAAGGGCCATCCTTTGGCCGGTGTAGCGCAGTCGGGAGCGCTCATCACGCAAGGGAATCGGCGCTACGTTCTGCCGGAGAGCGAGCTTCGGATCCTGACTCGACTCGCACGGCTCGAAACCCTGGACGCAGCGAAACCCGACGAGCGGATCGTCGCGTGGGGCGAGGTCCGACGGCTTCTTGAACCCGGGATCGGACGGGACCGCTACATCGACGGGTTCCGGGTGCGACGAGTCAACCAGCTCGGCCTCGAACCTGTGATCGACGAACGTGGAGAGGTCACCGTCGTTCCCAAGCTGATTCGCCGAGCAGATCGGACGGAAAACTGGGACGAAACCCAATCGAGTGAAGAGCTGACGCTGACTCAGCAGGACGATTTTCAGAGGCAATTCGCGAGAAAGAAGGCAGTCCCGAACCATTACGTGCTCGGTGATGGGACTGTGGTGATCGTCGAGCCCCCTGTCCGGGACGCGCTCGCACTCGTTCAGCGTGTCCGGAGTGAACCCCGCGGTGTGCGCGAGTTGTTCGTTTCCAACCCGCGCGTCTACCTAAGAGAGGCATTCGGAGACGCCCTCGGAGAGGAGCGCCTCGATGCCCTCTTCGAAGACGCAGGTTATGGCGAGCGCGTCCAGGAGGTCGCCCCCTGGGTGCCGCGCGCAGCTGAGCGGCGCGGGAGCGGCACGCAATGGGTTCCCCAGCAGCCGGTCCCGGAGCCGGTGATTCCGATCGAGGCAATTGAGCGAGCTTCGGACCAAGTGTCGCCTGGGCCAGGCCAGACGGTTCGCGCCGCAAAGGTCTTCGACAATGTCGATCAAGTCGGATTCGTGGCCAAGGCTCGGGCGCCGAGCCCCCAACGCTCACCTCACGTCCCGCTCGCTGTCCGCAGTCGCTTGCATTCGCACCAAATCGGCGCCCTTGGCTGGCTTCAGGACCATTGGTCGGCGGGAAGCCCCGGAGCGCTCCTGGCCGATGACATGGGCCTCGGGAAAACGCTCTCCACCCTCGCGTTCATGGCGTGGGTCCGCGACCGGATGGAGTCGGGAAAAGACGTGGGCGGCCCAATCCTGGTGGTGGCGCCGACTGGCCTGCTGCACAACTGGAAGAAGGAGCACGACCTGCACCTCAACTCGCCCGGGTTGGGGCGGTTGGTGTGCGCATTCGGGGAGGATTTGAAAGGGCTTCGGCTCAGGGCGGGTTCGGGCGAGCTCCGCCACGGCCTGCCCGAGCTCGACCGGCAATCCCTGTCGGGCGCTGACTGGGTGCTGGCGACGTACGAAACCGTTCGCGACTACCAGCACAGCTTCGCGACGGTGCGCTGGGCGGTCGTTGTTGGTGACGAGATCCAGAAGATCAAGAATCCGGCCTCGCAATCGAGCAATGCCTTCAAGGCGCTCCAATCGCGGTTCACGATTGCGCTCACCGGCACGCCGGTGGAGAACCGCCTCGCGGATTTGTGGACCATCGTCGACGCGGTGAGGCCTGGCAGCCTTGGGTCGCTGCGGGATTTCAATGCGAGGTACGATCCGACGCCGCCGAAGGGAGCACCTCCGCCTCCTCCCGATCCCACCCGGTTGAAGCCGCTCCATGAGTCATTGCTCGTCGAGGGGACTCCGACGCCTGCCAAACGGCGGATGAAGGAGGACCACCTCGAAGCGTTGCCGGAGAAGCGCGCGAACCTGCTCCGCGCGGAGATGCCCCGCGAACAGGCAGCGAAGTATCTCGAGGTCGTGAGCATCGCGCAGCACAGTCCGCGGACGCCTGCGAATGTGCTGCAGGCGATTCACAATCTTCGCAAGGTGTCGCTCCACCCGGCAGTGCTCGACTCGGCGCCCGGGGACGACGCCTACCTGGGACGCTCGGCCCGCCTTCGGCCTTGCGTCGAGGTCCTCGATCGGATTCGTGCGTCCGGTGAGAAGGCGCTGATATTCACGGACTCGCTGGCCATGCAGGGAGAGCTGGCAGGTCTTCTGCAGAGGCGCTTCGGCTTGCGTCGCCCACCGATGCTCATCAACGGCGAAGTTGCTGGCGCTGAGCGTCAGCGGCGCGTGGACACGTTCCAGGGCGAGCAAGGTTTCGACGTGATGATCCTCTCGCCCAAGGCCGGCGGTGTAGGGCTCACGCTTACGGCCGCCAACCACGTCATCCACCTCTCGCGCTGGTGGAACCCGGCAGTGGAAGATCAGGCAACCGACCGGGTCTATCGGATCGGCCAGACCAAGCCGGTGACGGTGCATCTGCCGATGGCGATCCACCCGGTTTTGGGGGACCAGAGCTTCGATGTGCTGCTCCATGGGCTGCTGGAACGGAAACGAGCGCTGAGCCGGTCCGTGCTGGCACCCACGGGGGAGACGGAGGGCGACCTTAAGGAGCTGTTTGAGGCAGCGATCGCGCGCCGCGACGGAAGCTAGGAGCCACGACACGAAGTGCGGTCGCGGGGACACCTCGGAGCGTGTAGATCAACGGCCGCCTGGGGTGCGAAACGCCGGCAGCAGCCCGTCGTTGACCCACTTCACGACGGAGCTGGGATCCATCTGCAGGAGCGCGCCCGCTTCGTGCGAGGTGAGGAGGCGGTTCGGGTCGGAGGGCATCGCGAGCTCCTCTTCAGCTCATGATGAACTTCTCTACCGCCATCGCCAACCCGACGAACCCCTGCTTCACGAGGGCGTCGCGCATACTCGTAGCGAACTTCTTGGCCTGTTCCATCGGGAGGAGGCCCTTCGCGAACTCGTCCGTGAGCCGGTCCGCCAGGAAGGTGGTCTCTCGCTCGACGACCGACATCTTCCGCTCCATCGGCTCGAGCCGGTCTCGAACATCGGCGATTGCCTTCGTGAGCCCACCCGGATCAGGGTGGTCAGCCGCATACTTGATTGCCGCTGCCAACGCCGACGCAGTCTCCTTATTTTCGATTGAGTCTCGGGTCTTCTGAAACTCCAGCCGCAATCGCAGGTCTAACGAGCGCGCTTCCGCTGTGGCTGCCCGACGCTCGAGAGCGAGAAGAATCTCTCGAAATGCTTCCAGGTGAAGCGTCAGCCTATGCCCGTGGCCTCCGGCAGTCACATCCATCGAAGTCACCAGCATCTCGGTGAGCCCAATATAGAGAGCGGTCAGTGCCTGGACCTCCAAGGCAATTGTTGATGGGGGCGCATTGTCGTGAGCTCGCCTCAATGCTTCCTGCTCAATCCTTCCAGGATTCCAATAGAGAAGGACCTGTCGACCGGCGTTCCAGAGGCTTCGTGCGCAATTGGCCCCTTCCGACCAGCCGGACGGGGACAAGGCCTGCGGTGGGTTCGCCGGAAGCTCAACGTGGTTGGCGAGCAGGCCGTTGGGCGCCGATGGATAGGGGTCTTGGTCCAGCCACTCGAGCGCCTTCGTCGTTGTCTCGTTCCGCTTTCGCTCCGACATTTCCGAATTCCTCCGCGCTGCCCAGCTGGTCTGCGAACTACTTGCTCCGCCTCGCCTCCCGCCCGTCCCGGGTCAGCGTGGCCAAGTCGCCCTTGCCCAGCTTTTCGAGCTTCATCTTGAGCCTGCGGGCCTTCACGTAGTGGTTCTGGCACTCCCCTTCGCCGCGCTCTTCCGGGTGCACCCGGGGACCGCACAGGGCGCCTCGGCTGCCGACAGGGCCGGACGCCCAGACCGGCCTGCGGCTTTGGCGCCCTTCCCTCCGGAGGCCGACTTGGCAAGCAGGGCGTCGGCGGCGCCCGCAAGCTCCAGGCCAATCAGGTGGCCCGGTTCGCGGACGGTCGCGCGGAGAGTGTCGAGCTTCGGTGGGCGGGGCATGCGTGGCTCCAGGAGTGGCCAGTTGCGATTTCCCCAAGGGCCATGTCCCGCAAGCGATCTGAGACGGCGACGAACATTGGAGAATCGACGACGGTCGACGGGCTCCACGGAAGGGGGGCGTTACCTCGGGACCAAGAGCACCAGCCGAGTTCGACCAGGATCACTGCGATGTACTTGGGGTCGATGCCGGCGCCAAAGCGCAGCAGCAACCCGGAGCGTATCGCCACGATGAACTCTCGGGGTTAGCAGTCGACGGAGGAACCCTCCCCGTGTCTACTGGCCGAGGCGCACTTTGAGCCGATTGAAATGCGAATGATCGATGACGTCATCGTGCTGCAGTCGACCCACGACGATGCCAGGTGCAATTCCGAGTTCCTCGGCGAAAGCTACGACTGACGCCTCCGTGAGCGGTCGCGTGTCGAGAAAGTCCTGATAGACGTCGGCTGGGATCAGCACGTTTCGCGCGAACTCGTCGGCCTCCCGCTCTTTTGGATTCAACCCGCCTTCCTCCACGTCGATGAATGTCGTGCTCTTCGGATGGAGAAGGACGTGCGCGCTTTCGTGGAACAGCGAGAACCAGAAGTGGTCGTCCTTCTTGTACCGGTACGAGAGGACGATCATCGCCTTCGCCGGGCTCAGCCAGCGGGACGCGCCGCTCGCCCGAATGCCGTCGATCTCCGGCACGATCACGACGGCAACACCAACCAGGGCAAATGACCGGCGAAGCTCCTTGACGCCTTCAGCGTGGGGCAGACGCGAGAGCTTTCGAGCGTGCTGGATGGCGCGCTTGAAAGCTGCCTCGTCAAAGGGCTCACATGGAATCGTGGAGGCTTCGATCTCACCTTGGCGAAGCCAGGCACGGGTCGCATGCCTGTCGATCTCAAACTTGCTCGAGCGTCGGAATGAGACCTCCGCCGTCGCTCCCGCGTCCCATTGCCGCGGAGACGCGATGCCGAAGAAGTTGAGCAACTCTCGAAGTTGGTCAACTGGATCGCTCACAGCACGAATCCAGCCTGCCCTCGCCATCTCCTTGATGGGAAAGCTGCGGACCCAGTCGCGGTCGTGCGCGAGCCGCGCTCGCTCGTCTCTCCGCGCCAGACTCTCCTGATACTGGCTCTCCCGCTCGATCCAGAAGCGCGCGGGCACACCCAAGACGCGCTCGAGCTGCAGCGCGGTCTCCGAGGTGATGCTGGCCTTGCCGTTGATGATCTCGTTGATGGTCTTCTTGGGTCTCCCCGTCCGCTCAGCCAGCTCGGCCTGGGACATGCCCTTGGCCTCCAGCGTCTCGGCCAGCGTGTCGCCTGGCGGCGAGACCTCCTCTGGCGCGTACTCGTTCTCGGCGAGACTACTCATGAGTGTCCTCCACTCCGTGGATGACAACAGCTGTGACCCTCGCCCAATCCAGCCCCCCATCGCCGCGCGTCGGTCGCGGCGCATGATCGACGGTGAAGATCATCCGGTATGGCTGCCCGAGGTCGACGGACAGCTGGCCCGAGCGGTTGTTCTTCAGCTCGTGGCATCGAAGCTGCGGCAGCGTCTTCAATGTCGCCAGCGTCGGGGCAGCTTGCAACTCGTCGAGACGACGCCCAACCAGCTTGCCCCTGACCTCGCCCCACCGGCGTGTGCGGCTCTTCGGACCTTCGCAGTCGCGAGCCAGGTCCTTGGACTGGAAGCGCACGCGCACCGGGCGACCATGCCTTAACCCTGACGGTTAAGCAATCTGATTCCACGTCGTTCACGCCAGGGGTTAACGACCTGTCAGGGCGGCGTCTGATCCTGCGTCCGGGAGGTGAAGGGGCATCTCGCCCCAATCAAGGAGCCTCACCATGAACACCGACACCACCGCTGCCACTGCCGCGGGCAAGCCTGCGATCCAGCCCCACCCCGAGCCCGTCACGATCGAGGTCAACAAGCGCCCCGTGACCATGCCCGACAAGAAGGCCACGGGCCTGCAGGTGAAGAAGGAGGCCATCGCCCAGGGTGTCTCCATCAAGGCGGACTTCTTGCTCTTTCGCGTCGACGGCAAGGCCCAGCACCAGATCGCCGACGACCAGGAGATCGAGCTCCACAAGGACGAGGCGTTCCGGGCCGTCGCGCCGGACGACAACTCGTGATCACCGCTGACGTCCAGCGCGCCCTCGAAGAGCTGCGTACGACCTTCGGCGCCGACAGCGTGAGCCATGCGGAGGATGGCGCGGGTGGCGCCCACGTAACCGTCACCGGCCTCGAGCCGGGCGCGCAGTACGGACCGCGCCCGGTTTCGGTGAGGTTCACGATCGCGTTCACGTACCCGGCCTCGGACGTCTACCCGCACTTGATCTCACCTCCACTGGTTCGGGTGGACGGCCAGCAGCTCGGTAGCGGGCTCTCCCAGACCAACCTGAACGGGACGCCGGTGACGCAGGTTTCCCGACGATCGAACCACTGGGACGCGAACACGGACACCGCAGCCATCAAGCTGCAGAAGGTTCTCGAATGGTTGCGCAAGAGCTGAAGCCGTGGGTGCTCGTGATGTCTTCGGCCCACTGGGAGCGCCTGCAGAGCCATCATTTTCCCGGCGACCACGACGAGCACGGCTCCGTACTCATCTGCGGGGTCATGGAGAGCTCCCGTGAGCGCCGCTTGCTGGTGCGCGACGTGGTGCTGGCCCTGGACGGCCAGCACTATGTACCGGGCACGAGGGGCTACCGGGCGCTCACCGGGGCCTTCGTGTCCGAGCAGATTGGCCGCTGCGCGGACGAGAAGCTGGCCTACCTCGCTGTGCACAATCACCTCGGCGGCGACTCGGTGGCGTTCTCGGGCCCCGACCTGGCCTCCCACGAGCGGGGCTACCCCGCGCTGCTCGACATCACCGAGGGCGGCCCGGTCGGCGCGCTCGTCATCACGGAGCGTGCCGTCGCCGGCGATATCTGGGAGCTCCGGGGGCGCGCTGAAGTGTCGAAGACGGTCGTCATCGGCGCGAACCGGCGGATCTTCTACCCGCGTCGCGCCGACGTGCCCGCAGCGGTGGACGCGATGTACGACCGCCAGGCGCGCCTCTTCGGCTCCGCTGGCCAGCAGCTGCTGCAGTCGTCGCGTATCGGCGTCATCGGCGCCGGCGGCGCTGGGTCCCTCATCGGCCAAGCGCTGTACCACCTGGGCGCGGGGGAGGTCGTGGTCGTCGACGACGACCATGCCGAGGACAGCAACCGTCCGCGAATCGTCGGCTCCAGACCGTCGGATGTGGGGCGGAACCTGCTCGGCAGGGCCAAGGTTGCCATGGCCAGGCGGCTCGCGCGGGCCACCAACCCGAACGTTCGCTTCGTTGGCCTTGTGGCCAACGTCGCCCACCCCAAGGTGGCCGAGCAACTGCGCAACGTCGACGCGCTCTTCCTGGCGGCGGACTCGATGCAGGCGCGCCATGTGTTCAATGCGCTCTGCCACCAGTACCTCATCCCTGGTTTCCAGGTGGGCGCGAAGGCCAAGGTGGACGAGCACGGCAGGATCGAGGACGCGTTCGCCGTCAGCCGCTACGTCGGCCCTGGCGGTAGCTGCCTCTGGTGCTGCGGCTTGATCAGTGCCACGCGCCTTCAGGACGAGGCGTTGTCGCCGGAGGTCCGAGCGGGCATCGAGTACGTTCAAGGCGTCAAGGAGCCGAGCGTGATCACCATGAACATGATGAGCTCGTCGTTCGCGCTGAACGACTTTCTCTTCATGTTCACCGGTCTGCACACCACGAATGACCTGGGCCACCGGCGCTACGACTTTCTGGACAGGAACCCCGTCAGCGAGGTGCCCCTGCCGTGCCGTGCGAGCTGTCGTGAGTGCACGCAGCGGTATGGACAGGGTGACCGCGCGCGGCTCCCGGTCATGTTGGTGGACGGCAGACCGCGCTGTGGCATCAAGCGCGCCCTCGACGATCTTTCGGTGCGCCTGATGCGTCGTCGTTGAACGCGCGGGCCATGCGGGTGCGCGTCGGCGCTCGAGCGGCTCGCGTTGTCCACAGCGACCGAGGTCGCGTGGGCGCATCCCCATTTCGAACGCGTTCACCGAGCGCTCGATGCGCGGTCCGGTGGTCGGCCGCAAAAACCACTACGGCTCGCGCTCGCAGCGCGGGACGGAGGTCGCCGCGCTCTTCTACTCCCTGCTAGAGAGCGCAAAGCTCTGCGGCGTCGAGCCCAAGGCGTATCTGCGCGCGGCGGCGCTCGCCGCGCTCGCTGGTGAGCCCATCCCGCTGCCGCACGAACTCAAGGCTTCGGCGGCAGCACCGTAGCGGCAGCGCGAAGGCGAATCTGCTCCGGGCCGTCGACGAGCACCTCGAAGCTGGCGACCATTCGCGGGTCGTCGGCGAAGTCCTCGCGTTTCACCTGCACGAAGCTGTCGTAGATGGAGAGCATCAGATCGCGGCCCTCGGGCGGCAGGCCCTTCGCGATGTGCTTCCGTGTCTCGGCCACGTGCTGAGTGCCGTGAAAGTCGTCGACCACGACGGCGTTCCACACTGTCACCGCGATCTGCACGAGAGAGCGCAGACTTACGTTGGAGAGCCCGTCGTAGGTCTTCCGCAGGTTCACGGGCTGCGTGGCGACGTACACCCGCACTGCACGCGGCAGGAGGATCACCGGGAGAGTGCCTGCGACAATGCCGCGCGCCACTCCACGGGCAGCGCCTCGGCGTTCTCGGCCTCGACCACCAGCACGCCGAGCTGGACTCTCACTCCTCCTGCAAACGCGCTGCGCTCGCGAACCATCGCGTGCACCAGCCTGGGTGCGTGCTCCCAATCGCCGAGTCGGTCGCGCCACCACGCCAGCCGCTGCACGCGCAGCCCGCGCTCCAGCGCGAACCCGCGCATGGACTTGCCACTCGCGCGCCACGCCTCGAGCACTTCGCGTGCTCGGGTTTCCGTCCAGCGACTCGAATCCATGACTCGCCTCCGAGGGCGAGCTTGCGTCACGCCACCGCGGCCGTCAGCACG